>CAIPNE010000207.1 GCA_903866355.1 uncultured Gammaproteobacteria bacterium | reverse complement strand
CGGCCAACCCATTCCCACTGCCGTGATTAACTATGTCTGGGACAACCGGCAGCCCGTGGGCACGCTGCGCCCTAACGCGTACACCGACCGGGCGCGCATGTGGGTGCTCGAAAGCGGCGCCGCCCGGGCTGGCGAGTGGGTGACGGAAACGCGCGATTTGGCCGCCGATTTCCGCGCAGCTTTTGGCGAGGCGCCGCCGGATCTCATCGGCATTGCCATCGCCACCGATACCGACAATACCGGTGAGCGCGCCACTGCCTGGTTTGGGGATTTGGTACTGCGCTGAGGCCCGTGGGTTTAGCCCGGCCGGCGCGCCGCGCGCAGTAGCGCGGCACCCCGCTCGGCGATCATCAACGTTGGCGAGTTGGTATTGCCGGAGGTGATGGTGGGCATGATGGAGGCGTCGATTACCCGTAGCTTGGCGATGCCACGCACGCGTAGTTCGGTGTCCGTCACGGCTTGCGGGTCGTCGGGTCGTCCCATCGCGCAGGTGCCCACGGGATGAAAAATAGTGGTGCCAATATCGCCCGCTGCTTGCAGCAGTGCGGCGTCGCTATCGGCACCGATCCCCGGTAAGTATTCTTGCGGAAAATAAGGCGCTAGCGCCGGCTGGGCCACGATTCGCCGAGTCAGTCGCAGCGCACGCACGGCGGTCTGCCGGTCGTCCTCGTGGCTGAGATAGCACGGCGCAATCGCCGGTGCGCTGGCCGGTGCGGCATCCCGAATGTGCACATAGCCCCGCGAAGCCGGCCGCAAATTACACACGCTGGCGGTGAAGGCCGGGAAGTTGTGCAGCGGCTCGCCGAATTTATCGAGCGACAGCGGCTGCACGTGATATTCCAGATCGGGGGTTGCGAAGTGTGCTTGCGAACGCGTGAACAAGCCTAACTGGCTGGGCGCCATCGTTAACGGGCCGCGCCGAAAAAACGCGTATTCCAGCCCCATCATCGCCTTACCCCACAGACTGTTGGCCTGCTGGTTGAGGGTCTTGATGCCCTGCACTTGGTAAATCATGCGCAGTTGTAGGTGGTCTTGCAGATTACTGCCCACGCCCGGCAGCGCGTGGTTTACCGCTACCCCGCGAGACTGGAGTAACGCCGCTGGACCAATGCCCGAGCGCTGCAAAATGGCTGGCGAGCCGATGGCACCGGCCGTGAGCACGGTCTCGATGCGCGCCCGTACCACGTAGTCCACACCCGCCAGCGCAAACGCCACACCTTGGGCTTGGCGGTCGCGTAAGGTGACTTTATCAATGAGCGCATGGGTGACTATTTTCAGAGTGGGGCGCCCCAGCACCGGGCGCAAAAACGCCTTGCTGGTGTTCCAGCGCACGCCTCGACGTTGATTGACTTCGAACTGGCCAACGCCGTTGTTGTCGCCGCCGTTGAAGTCTTGCGTGCCGCTCACGCCAGCTTGCTGGGCCGCCTGCGCGAAGCGATCGAGAATGTCCCAGCGCAGGCGTTGTTGCTCCACCCGCCATTCACCGCCCGCGCCGTGCTGGGTGTCACCACCGCGCCAGTGGTCTTCGCTGCCTTTGAAAACGGGCAACACCGACTCCCACGCCCAACGGGGATCTGCGGTGAGCGCCGCCCACTCGTTGTAGTCGCGCGCCTGGCCCCGCAAATACAGCATGGCGTTGATGGACGAACAGCCCCCCAGCACTCGGCCGCGGGCATACAACACGGAACGTCCGTTGAGACCGGCTTCGGGCTCGGTGCGGTAACACCAATCGGTGCGCGGATTGCCGATGCAGAACAAATAACCCACCGGGATATGGATCCAGATCCAGTTATCTTTGCCACCCGCCTCCAGCAACAACACGCTGACCTCGGGATCAGCGGACAGCCGGTTAGCCAGCACGCAGCCCGCGGTGCCACCGCCCACGATGACATAGTCAAATTCGCCAAAATCGCGGGGGGCGCTCATTGGTTCACCGGCATCACGAACTCCGGCCCTTTGCCGATGCTCTCTGGCCAGCGCTGCATCACACTTTTATAGCGAGTGTAAAAGCGCACGCCTTCTTCGCCGTAGGCGTGATGATCGCCAAACAGGCTTTGCTTCCAGCCGCCAAACGAATGCCAGGCCATGGGCACCGGAATGGGCACATTCACGCCGACCATGCCGACTTTGATGCGATTGACGAAGGCCTGCGCGGTGCCCCCATCGCGGGTATACAGCGCCACCCCGTTGCCGAAAGGGTGGTCGTTGATGAGCGCCACGGCCTCCGCGAAAGTCTTTACCCGCACCACACACAACACCGGGCCAAACACTTCCTCGCGGTAGATAGACATGGCGGGTGTGACGTCGTCGAACAGCGTGGCGCCTAGAAAAAAACCGGCGTCACAGTGCGCCGGCAGATCGCACCGGCCGTCGAGCAGCAGTCGTGCACCTTCGTCCACGCCGGCGGCGATGAAGCCGGCGACCCGGTCGCGGTGCGCGGCCGTGACGAGCGGGCCGAGATCGATGTGGTCGTCTAAACCGTTACCCATGCGCAGACGCTTGGCGCGCTCGAGGACCCGCGTCACCAGCGCATCACCGATATCACCGACCACTACCGCCACCGAGATGGCCATGCAGCGCTCGCCGGCAGAACCGTAGGCCGCCCCGATAAGACCGTCTGCTGCCTGATCGAGATCGGCATCTGGCATCACCACCAAATGATTTTTGGCACCACCCAAGGCCTGCGCGCGTTTGCCTTGGCGGGCCGCGGTTTCGTAGATATAACGTGCAACTGGGGTCGATCCCACAAAAGACACGGCCTGAATATTAGGGTGCATGAGCAGCGCGTCCACCGCGACTTTATCGCCTTGCACCACACTAAAGACGCCGGCGGGCAAGCCGGCTGCGGCCAACAGTTCGGCGGTTAATAAGGACACCGAGGGATCGCGCTCGGAGGGCTTCAGAATAAAGGCATTGCCGCAGGCGATGGCGATGGGGGCCATCCACATGGGGACCATGAAGGGAAAATTGAACGGGGTGATGCCGGCGACGACGCCCAAAGGCATGCGCTGGCTCCAGTGGTCGATGCCCCCACCGATGCCATGGGAGTGTTGGCCTTTGAGCAAGTAGGGTGCACCGCAGGCGAACTCGATGACCTCTAAGCCACGCTGCACTTCGCCGGCCGCGTCCGGCAGGGTCTTGCCGTGTTCCAAGGTGATGAGACGGGCTAAATCCTGGGTGTGACGCTCGACCAATTCTTGGAAGCGAAACAGCACCCGCGCGCGTCGCTGTGGCGCCCACTCGGCCCATTCCAAGGCGGCGGTGGTCGCGCTCGCCACCACCTCATCAACCTGCGCCGGTTCTGCTAACAATACCTCGCGTGTGCACACGCCGCGCGCGGGATCAAACACCGGGGCGGTGCGTTGGCCCGTGCCTAAGACCAAGCCGCCGTTGACCCAGTGGCCAATGCGGGTTTGTGGTTCGAGGTGAACAAAGCTCATGGCGAGGGG
>CAIPNE010000206.1 GCA_903866355.1 uncultured Gammaproteobacteria bacterium | reverse complement strand
TTGCCCTAGCGCTGGGCGCCTCACGTGTTGGCCCGCCAACTTTAAGGGTAGTGATCCTTTGTTGTTAGAGCACCTAAGCTGATGGACATCCATAGTTTTTCGGATCTCGTGACGGCTACCTGGACTTCCGCCCTGACGTTGGTGGAACTGGGTGGTTCGGTGGTGGCGGTGCAGCTGGTTATTTCCACCGTTGGATTCGCCATGGTGCTGTACAAAATATTGCAGTTCACCGGGATTTCTACCGGCCGGTTTCGGACCGCCGAGCGCGCCATCGACTTATGGGGTGCGGGCGACACCGAGCAAGCCACTAAGCTGTTAAGCAAATCTCGCTTAACGCTGGCCCGGGACCTGCAATTTGGCTTGCAGAATCTGGCGACCGCAGACCGCGAGCAACTGCGCGACGAGCTCTCCCGGCGCGGCATGTTTTTTTTACGCCCTTACGGCAGCCTGTTACGGGCGCTGGAAATTGTTTATTACCTCTCGCCGGTGCTGGGTCTGCTGGGGACGGTGCTGGGGATGATCGATGCGTTTCGTCATTTGGCCGCAGTGGCGGGTACGGAGAAGGGCTCGAGTGCGCTCGCCAACGGCATTTGGGAGGCGCTGGTGTGCACCGCCGTGGGGTTGGTCATCGCGATCATTTTCACCGCCCTGCACGCGCTATTGCAGACCCGGCTGGAACGCGTGTCGGAAGAGACTTCCAACCTGTTGACCAAAGTGCTCACGCTCGGCGTTGGTCGTGGCTGAAGTCCAGCGCATCTCGCTGGCGCTAGGCCGGCGGCGGCGGCGGTCTATCCGCATTACTTTCGTGCCGCTGGTCGACTGTTTCATTATTTTGCTGATTTTTTTCATGCTCCAAAGCAGCTTCGTGATCCCCCACGGCGTAGACCTGCGCAACGAAAAAAAAGAACAACTGCAAGCCGGCACCACCAGCGCAGAATCGGCCGTTGTGTACATTGAGTTACACCAAGACGGTAGTTTGTGGCTAGACGGCGAACGCCGGGATTTCGCGGATTTGGGCGGCGCGCTGCCGCGCAGTGTGAGTAAACCGGTGATCGTTGCCAGCGACGTCGGGGTGTCGCTGCAGCGTGCGGTGGATGTCATTGATGTGCTAAATGCCGGTGGTTTTAGCAAAATCTCGCTGCGCGAAGCGCGGCAGTTCAAATAGGCGCTGGCACGACATGGTCGATCTGAGCAGCCGGTCCACCACCGAGGTCGGCCTTAAACAAGGCATTGAGGAGGCACGGGACCGCCGCTGGGAAAGCACGTTTTTCATGATCAACGTGATCTTTCTGTTGATTCTATTTTTTATCGTGGCCGCCAAATTTGATGTTCACCTGCAGGTGACGCCACCGCAGAGTGCCGCCAGTAATCCGCTGCCTGACGAGGCGCCGCAGTTGGTCATTAAGGCCGATGGCACGCTGTTGCTCAACGCGACCGTGGTGGCGGGCAAAGCGCTGCCCGCGGCATTGCGGGGCGCGGGCGCGGTAAAAGACTTAAAAATAGCCGCCGACGCCGCCACCGATGCGGTGGTGGTGGCGCGCGTGATTGAGCAAGTCAGCGAGGCGGGCATTACCCGCGTGTCGCTGGAAACCGTCGGCCGCCAATGAATCTCCCCGCGCGCTGAGAATTGCCCGTGCGTCGCCCGCTCACTTGGTTGGTTCTCCTCCTCGTTTCGGTGGTCATTCACGGGCTGGTGACTTCGCGGGTGGGCGGGGGAATTCGTCAGCAGGAAGATGCCAAAGCCGCGCTGGCGGCCTTGGCCAAAGAAAAAAAGCGTCTGGTGGTGCTAGACCTTGCCAAGGCACCGGTGCCCGAGGCGCCACTGGCGGAGCCGCTCACGGAGGAGCCGTTAGATTTCGAAGAAGACTTTGAAGTAGAGCCCCCCGAGGTACTGCTGGCGCCGCAGGCCGTGGCGCCGCCGCCGCCCAATGTGCCGTTGGCGCTGAGCGCCCAAGCGGGCGGGGCCGGCGACGACACCGCGCCGGTCGAGATTGCCTTGGCGAATCAAGACAACGCCGGGGCTAATTTGGCGCGCCACGCCACCGTCCCCACCGTGGGCATTTTGGCACCGGTAAGCCAGGGCGGTACCAGTGGGGGTAGTGGGGGCGGCACATCCGGATTTGGCGTGGGCATTGGCAACGCGCTGGGCGGTTCTACCAACCAGTTTGCGGCCTACGTGCAGGGTATGCGCGAGGGCGGACTAGACGTCTTGTTTGTCGTAGACGCCACGGGCTCTATGGGCTGGGTTATCGATGAAGTTAAAAACCGCATTCTCGACATTACCTCGGTGGTGCGCTCGCTGGTGCCGATTTCCCGCTTTGGGGTGGTGGCTTATCGCGACGAAGGCGACCCGGAGTTTGTCACCCGCACCCAAAACCTGA
>CAIPNE010000205.1 GCA_903866355.1 uncultured Gammaproteobacteria bacterium | reverse complement strand
CGTAACGGTGGTACATATCGCCAGAAACACCAAAGGCGCCGCCGTAAATTCCAACATCCTCACCCAACAAGAAAACCTCTGGACGTTCATCAAAGGCGAAGACGAGGCGGGGTTGTTCGATTTATACGCCACGGTAGTGGTCGATCTGGCGGGGACCGCACCGCTCGAACCCACTCTCCGGCATTTTGAAATTGCCCTGCTGGCATGTTGTGGTTACGGACTGCCCCTGACTGAAACCGCCGACAGCGGGGCGCCCGTGGAGGCGAACGAGCGCTATGCCTACGTACTGGAGCATGGCCCGCTTAGCGAACCAACCGCGGCTGCGGCGGTGCACGTGAGTGGCGAAATGCTATTGGCGCTAGCGGGACGTTGTGAGTTCACCCAAGCTTCCCTGTTGGAGGCCAAGCACTTTATGCGCCGAGTCTTGAGCTACCACTTAGGCCCGCGCCCGCTGCATGCGCGAAGCCTGTTTTCTGGTGGTGGCACCTGATAGCTGGTCAGTGCCGGCGGGTCGTTTAGTCAGTAGACTAGGCATTCCTTTGGACACCTAGTAGTACCCCATGAGCATGCGGCCCGTCATCGAACTCGGGGTCAATATTGACCACGTCGCTACCCTACGTCAGGCCCGTGGAACCGCTTATCCGGATCCGGTCCAAGCGGCCTTTTGCGCAGAAGAAGCCGGTGCCGATGGCATCACGATCCATCTGCGGGAAGACCGGCGTCACATCCAGGAACGCGATTTAGAAATTCTGAGTCGCACTGTGCGTGGGTGGCTTAATCTGGAGATGGCGGCCAGCCACGAGATGTTGACCATCGCCGAGCGTTGGCGACCGTCGAATTGCTGCTTGGTGCCAGAAAATCGCCGCGAGCTCACCACCGAGGGCGGGCTCGATGTGGTGGGCCAGCAGGTTCACCTACGTGATGTCTGCGGGCGTCTGGCGCAAGCAGGCATTGCAGTGTCTTTGTTCGTTGATCCAGAGCTCGCGCAAATCGATGTCGCGCAGGCGCTCGGGGTGCCGGCCATTGAGTTGCATACCGGGAAATTTGCCGATGCCCCTAATGTGCAAGTGGCTACCGACGAACTGCTGCGAATTACCCGCGCTGCGCTCCACGCGCAGACCTTAGGCCTGCGCGTTAACGCAGGCCATGGTCTGCACTACACGAACGTCCAAGCGATCGCGCGCATCACCCCCATTGTTGAGCTCAATATCGGCCATTCGATTGTGGCGCGCGCGCTGTTTTCAGGATTTTCGGCAGCTGTGCGCGACATGAAGCAACTGATAACCCAGGCCCGCCAATGATCACCGGCCTCGGCATCGATATCGTCAAGACGCAACGCATTCGCAATGTCTACGAGCGTTTTGGCGATAAATTTGCGCGCCGGGTGCTGGCTGCCGGGGAGCTAACTCGCTTTGCCGAAAGTCGCACGCCCGTCAGTTTTTTGGCCATGCGGTTTGCCGCCAAGGAAGCCGCGTCCAAGGCGCTGGGGACGGGTTTCCGGGACGGCGTCTCGCCGCGTTTAATTGAGGTGGAGCACAACGCGTTGGGCAAGCCCTCGTTGCGTTTTCATGGTCCGGTTGCAGCGCTTGCGGCCGCCGCGCGAGTGACCGCGAGTCACGTTAGCCTGACGGATGAAGCTGACTATGCGGCCGCCGTCGTCGTTCTAGAACACTACTGAGGTCTCATGTTGCCCCTGCCTCCTGATGTGGCGAAACGCCGCACTTTTGCCATCATCT
>CAIPNE010000204.1 GCA_903866355.1 uncultured Gammaproteobacteria bacterium | reverse complement strand
GGTGGCCGTGTGCTGCTGGCTACAGACACCGCTACTGTGGGCGGCAGTCGAAAAATCGGCCGCTACCCAATCGGCCAGCGCGCTGTATGAGAATGCCCTCAAGCTCAACAATACCCACGACCCTGTAGCGGCGATTATCGAGCTCAAAAATTCGCTGCAAATTGACCCCAACAGCGCCTCTGCCCAGTTGTTGATCGGCCAGATTTACCTCGAACAAGGCCTCGGCGCTGCCGCCGAAGAAGCGCTGCGCAGTGCGCTACGTTTGGGTGCGGATCGCAATGAAGTGGTCCCCCTGCTGGCCAAGTCGCTCGTCCGGCAAGGCCGAGAAGCTGAACTCTTAAAAGATATTTCCGCCGAGGGACTGACTGGCGAGCACGCCGCAGAAGTTCACTCATTGCGGGCGTTAGCCTTCCTGTCGCGGCGGCAAAAACTGCTGGCCAAAGAGGAACTGGCGCAGGCCTTGGCGCTCACCCCGCAGGGCCTGACGGCCAATCTGGTCAAAATGACCCTGCTACTGCAATCCAACGAACTCGCCCAGGCCGAAACCTTGGCCACCACCGTGGTGATGGAACACCCCGATGAACCGGAGGCTTGGTTGGCGGCGAGTTCGGCGGCGGTGCTGCGAGGCGACGACGCGGCCGCGCTGGCCGGCTACGCACGCGCTCTTGAGCTGCAGCCGCGCCACCTCACCGCGCGCCTAAGCCGCATCGCGGTGCTGCTAGATCTCAAGCGGGATGAGGAAGCGCAGGCAGATTTTGATTACCTCGCCAAAGAATTTTCTAAAGATCCGCGGGCCTCGTACCTGCGGGCGGTATGGCTGGCGCGCCGCAAAGACAGCGGCCCCCAAATCACCGCAGCGCTGCAATCGGTGATCGCCAGCGTCAAAGAGCTCAATGAGAAAGCCTTTGCCGAAGACCCCATGCTCAACCTGATGACGGGCCTGTCTTGGTATGGTCTGGGTCAATTTCAGCAGGCGCGCACCCATCTAGAGACCTATGTGCAACAGTCCCCCCGCGACTTGGGCGCCACTAAAGTGTTGGCGGATATTTTAATTCGGGTTGGCGAAGCGGCCCGGGCGGCCACCCTGCTGGAGCCGGTGGTCAGCGCCACCCCACAAGATTCGCGAGCAGTGTCGTTGCTGGCGAGCGCCTATGCGCTCAGTAACCGAACCAAACAAGCCAACGCGCTGTTAGAAACCTCCATCGCTTTAGGCGGCGAAAATACGCGCCTGCGGCCAAAACTGGCGCGGCTGCAGTTAAGCGGGGGGGATTTCACCCGTGGTCTGCCGGCTTTGGCGAGCGTTTTTGATGAAGACCCCAACGACCAAGACTTGGGCGTGGCGTTAGTCGCGGCCTATCTCAACCAAGGCAATACGAAGCAAGCCATCGCCGTGGCTGAACGTCTGAACAAAGCCAAACCCAATCAGCCGGTGTATTCGAATTTATTAGGCGTGGCGTGGTATGTGGCGGGCGACAACCCGCGCGCGCGCGCGGCATTCGAAGCCACCATTGCGCAGACGCCGGCCTTCGTGCCCGCCCGCATCAATCTAGCCAAACTGGCGTTAAAAGAGGGGCACCTCGCGGAGGCGCGCACCCTACTCACGACCTTGCAAACGCAGCAACCCCAATCGGCCAAAGTGGCGCTAGAGCTCTCGCGGGTGGAATACGCCGATGGCAACGTGCGCGCCGGACTCAAACTCGCCGAAGACGCCCTGCGTTTGGCACCCTCCGATCATGCCATGCTGATCAACCTCATCGATCTGCGCCTGAGCGCCAATGAACTGGACGCAGCCCTAGACCTCATTCTCAAAGCCGAAGTAGATTATCCAGACGACGTGGAGATCATCTCCCGACACGCGCGCTTCGCCTTGCTCAAAAAAGACCGCGATACGGCGCGCAGTCTGTTTCGCAAACAGGCTGATTTGTCCGGCGCCCACAATGACATCTTGTTGCAAACTGCGGCGCTCCAGGCCGCCAACGGCTTCCTAGACGACGCGGACTACACCCTCTCAAAATTGCTGGGCAATGCACCCACCGATCAGCTCGCACTCGTCGCCCACACGAAAGTGGCGCTGCAACGGCGGGATTACGCCACGGCACTGGGTCGGGCGCAGACCTTACTGGCCGCTTATCCGCAAGCGCCCAATAGCC
>CAIPNE010000203.1 GCA_903866355.1 uncultured Gammaproteobacteria bacterium | reverse complement strand
GACTATCGCCCGGGCCAATGCGAGATATTCAAACAGTTTTAATGGCGAGGCATAGTCCACGACCTCGGGCTGCAAGGCGACATCAAAAGCGGCAACGTAGGAGGCAATGTCATCACGCCCCACCACACCCGTGATGGTCACCCGCTCGCTAACGTTGAGCGCGCGCGCGCGCTGCTCTATGCCTGCTCGAGCCGGGCCGTCGCCCACCAGCAACAGGTGGCGCTGGCCGCTGGTATCCGCGGCGATTAAATCAACCACTCGCTCCATTCCGTGCCATTCGCGCATAAATCCGGTAAAGCCCAAGACTAGGCGCCCGGCTAAACCGAGCGCTGTTTTGGCCATCTCGAGATCCGGAACGCTGCCAAATTTGGCGTAGTCGATGCCGTTATGAATGACCTCAATGCGCGCGCGTGGCACGCCTGCAGCAACTAGGCGGGCGGCCAGTACTTCGGTGACCGGCAAGGCTTTATCTGCGCCGCGCCAAGCATAGACCTCGGACCAGCGCGCTAACCGCGGCAGGGCAATGCCGTGATACTGGCTGCGTTCTTCAAAAATTGGAGCGTTCACTTCCAACAACAGGGGGAGTTTATATTTCCGCTTGGCCCATACGCCGGCAGGTAGATACAGGTTGTAGCGCTCATACAAACAATCGGGCTGATGTTCGCGTATGGCCGCGCGTAACTGGTAGTACGCAAAGCCGGAGTAAGCCAACTCCAGTACCTCGTAGACGAAAGCCGGCAGACGTTTTTTCAGCCACGCAACCATCCCACCGTCACTTCCAAAGGCATCGCCATGGGCGAGGGCGGGTCCGACCATGATGATTTCGTGGCCACGCTTTTTAAGTGCGTGAGTGAGTTCCTCAATGTGCACAAATTGGCCATCTTTGGAGGCAATCCGGTGGTGATAAAGAATTTTCATGGCGTTGCTTGCTGGATCACGCGCGCGAACAGATCTAACTGTCCTTGGGTCGTGGACTCCCAACTAAATTGCTCTGCATAAGCCCGGGTTGCCGCGCTGTCAGGGGTGCGCGCCAGCAACACGTTGACGGCATCCGCTAGGGCGCTCGGCGTACGCTCGCGCATCAAAACCCCGGCGGCGGGCGTGGTGACGACTTCGGCGGTGCCACCGACATCACTCGCGACTACCGGCGTGCCGCAGGCCATCGCTTCGAGCAACACATTGGCCCAGCCCTCACGGCTAGACGCCAGCACCAGCACATCGGCCGCACCGTAGTACTCGCGCAACGCCGCGTGTTTGACGGCGCCCAAAAAACGCACCCTATCGGCCACGCCGCAGGTCTGCGCCAAGGCGCGGAGCGGGTTTTCCAGCGGGCCTTGGCCGGCAATCAACAAGCGTGTCTGGGGTAGGTGGGTGAGCGCGCGGATGACTAAATCGTGGCCTTTCCGCTCGATTAAGTGACCGACCGACAACAGTGTGGTGCCGCTGATGGCCAACGAATTACGTAAGGCCACGCGGTCTGCCGGCGGCTGAAACATGGCTAAATCGACCCCGTTGCGCAGTACGGTCACGCGCTCGGCGGGCACGCCGAGGCTAATCAGAACGTCTTTTAACGCCTGACACACGGTGACTAAGCCCGCCGCATGGGCGGCAGCCCACTGGATCATGCGGCGGGGGAGTGCCGCTTGCGGGATCAGGGTTAAATCGTTGCCACGCGCGGTAATGACCACCGGTTTGTTAAACATTTTCCCTAACAAGACTGCCGCCACCCCATCGGGATAAAAATAGTGTGCATCGATGGCGTCAAACTGCAGACCCTCGCGGATTAGCCGGCGCAGCACGGGGCGCATGGCGGCGGCCATTAACCAGGGCGTGAGATTCATGCCAATTTTGGGCAGCAGCGGAAAACGCGGATGGAGCACCTGAATGCCGGCCCGGGTTTCCATGGCTGGCACACTGGCGAACACGGCGTATTGACCGAAGCGCGGGTTTTTTGAGGGAAACCAAGGCACCGGTGCGAGCACTAGGCTTGCCACTTTGCCGCTGTCCAGCAAATGGCGCAGGCGGTTTTCCACGAACACGCCGTGCTGTGGCATGGCGGCATTGGGGTAGAGGGTGGAGAAAGTGAGTAGTTTCATGAGGCCGGATCAGCACCGTGTAAGACTTTGCGAAGAAAGGCTTCGAACATCAATAAAGACCATAACGCGGTGCTGTGTTCGCCCACCCCAGATTGATGCTCGCGCACCAAAGATTCGATATAGCCCATCTCAAAAATACCGGTGTTGCGCAGGGTTGGCCCCAACAGGGCATCGTGGACCCGTTGCTTGAGCGGGCCCCGAAACCAACTCGACAAGGGCACGGAAAACCCCATTTTTGAGCGGTATAGCACCTCCTGCGGCAAGTGCGGCTCTAACGCTTTTTTCAGAATGAACTTACCCACGCCGTGGCGTAGTTTGGACTTCGGCGGCAATCCGCAGACCCACTCTACAAACTGATGGTCGAGTAATGGCACGCGGACTTCCAACGCATGCGCCATGCTGGCGCGATCGACTTTGGTCAGGATGTCGCCCGGCAGGTAGGTTTTGAAGTCTAGGTATTGAATAAACGACAGGGGGTCCTGAGTGGGCGCTAGCCGAGCGTGATGTTCAAACACCTCGATGGCGTGGTACCCGTTTAACTCCCCGCGAAAATGGGGCGAGAAAAGTTTTTGGCGCTGGGTGTCATTCAGGAACGAGATACTTTGAAAATAGCCCTCGAGGCTGCTGCGCGCCAGCGCCTGAAACGTCGACTTGGCGCGCAGGAAGCGCGGCGCCCAATCCAGCTTGGGATACACCGCGCCTAAGAAGCCAAACACTATGCGGCGCAAGCCCTGTGGGATCCACCGGCGCACCGATTCTTCTTTTAGGTGCCAGCGATGGCGCCGGTAGCCCGCAAAGGCTTCGTCGCCACCGTCGCCCGAGAGCGCCACGGTCACCCGTTGACGGGCCAATTCGCACACGCGATAGGTGGGG
>CAIPNE010000202.1 GCA_903866355.1 uncultured Gammaproteobacteria bacterium | reverse complement strand
TCAGCTTCGAAACGGGCATGCACGATGCTAGAGAAAATGTCGTCTTGTGGCGTCGCGCGTTTGCTGAGAATCAGGCTTTGCGCATAGCGGCGAATCTTGCGCGAATATTCCTCCGCGATAACCGCCTCAGACGGCGCCTCAATACCATGGTCGATCCATTCAACGAGCATCAGCCGGTCTTCTTCTGGCACGCCCAGCACAATGCAAATGGCTTGCGTGGGAATTTCACGCGCGACACGTTGCGCAAAATCCAAGCGATCACCGACGGCTAACGACTCCAGCAAACGCCGCGTGCGCAGGCGCAGCTCGTCTTCTAAGGTGGAAATGGCTTTGACGGTGAAGCCTTCATTGACGATGGCACGCAGCCGGCGGTGCAGCAGGCCATCCGTTTGATTCATGACTCGCCCGGCCGACACCTCATCCTTGATGGTCGTGCCGCCGGCGGTGCGCGTACCGCCCCGGTCGGAGGAATACGTGCTGGGATCCATGATCACCGAGTCAACATCCGCATAGCGGCTGAATACCCAAAAGCCCTCGCCGTCCGGCGTGATGGGCGTGGGTGGATGCCAATAGAGCGGCTCATTGGCGCGCAGCCAAGTGAAGAATTGGTGCGGAAACCCTTGCGCGAAATTCTGGCCGTTGGAGAGGTCGAGTGTCGGATCTTGCATCTGAGTAGCCCTAGCAAAAAGCTGCATCAAAAGGCGGGCCGACGACGGCCCGTGGTTCTACGCGGGGCGGTGATAAGCGCGGCAGATCGCAACCAGCCCAGATCGCATTAAAGCGTAGTTGGGATGCCAATTGCCACCAATCCGAAATACGTTATGCTCAAGCAGAGTCTATGAATCTAATTCTACGCTTGCAGCCATCGGGAGAAGTCGCCCATGTCCAGCCTTCACAGCACCTCAACGCCCGCGCCGAACGACCCCGTCGAAGCCTTCGACGCGATCATTATCGGCGCCGGTATCGCCGGCTTATATCAGCTGCACAAGTTGCGAGAACTCGGCTTGCACGTGCGCGTATTTGAAGCCGGCAGTGGTGTGGGTGGAACCTGGTACTGGAATCGCTATCCCGGCGCGCGTTTTGATTCCGAGAGCTACACCTACGGCTATGAATTTGCCGAAAGTCTGCTGGCGGAGTGGGATTGGAGTGAACATTTTTCAGCGCAACCTGAAACGCTGCGCTACCTGGAGTACGTCGCTGATAAATTGGATTTACGGCGTGACATCCAATTTAACTCGCGGGTGCGTTCGGCTCACTACCAAGCCAGCACCAACAGCTGGGAGGTCACCACCCACGATGGCGTGCGGGCGCGGGCGCATTACCTCATCACTGCCGTGGGCGTGCTCTCCGCGCCTTACACCCCAGACATTCCGGGCATTGCCGAGTTTCAAGGACGGTCTTGGCACACTTCCAATTGGCCCCATACCGCGGTCGACCTCAGCCAGCAGCGGGTAGCCGTGATCGGTGCGGGTGCAACGGCGGTGCAGTTGATCACCGAGGTCGCCAAAAATGTAGGGCAACTG
>CAIPNE010000201.1 GCA_903866355.1 uncultured Gammaproteobacteria bacterium | reverse complement strand
GCGCAGCGATGACGACGCTTCCACCAGTCAACTAAGCGGTCACTGAAACGTGTCTGTTCACAGCCCGGCAGGACGGAGTTGTTCGATGGCGGCGCCCAGGCCTCCAAGGCCCAGAACGACATAGACGGGGTTGATGCGGCTCCAAGTAATGCAAAGGTAGGCAGCGATCGCGACGCCTGCGGTTGCGAGGCCACTGATCGCTGAGGTTGCTACCGCATAGACGCCCGAGCACATCAGTCCAATGGAAATCGGCTCGAGTGCGTCCTGCACCGCTCGGCGCCACGGCGTTTCGCCCATGCGGTGCCAGCAGCGACCAACCCAAAAGCACAGCACGCTCGATGGCGCAAAAAAGGATAGTCCGACGATGGTTGCGCCTAGTCCGCCAGCGATCTGCATGCCGATGATGACGACCATCGTCATGTTTGGCCCCGGCGCGAGCTGGCCTACGCTGTAGGCTTGCAGGAACGCCGCCGGACCAATCTGAAATTGCTCCAGAAGAACTGCCTGCATTTCAGTCAGGACGGCCGTTCCGCCCCCCACGGCGAGCAGCGACAGGACGGCGAAGGTCAGCATCAGGTGGATCAGAACCGCAATCATGCTGTCATCCCTTCGGTCGATACATGAACAGCGCAATGGGGGACATGATTGCCAGTACCGTCGGTAGCGACAGGCGCACAATGCTCATGAGATAAAACGACGCGATGACGATGGTTAAGGATTTGAGTTGCGTGAGTTGCTTCTTGCCGATGCGGTAGGTGATCGCGGAAAGCATGCCGGTGGCCGCTGCCGCAACGCCGCCGAGCAGTATATTCGCCAGATGCCTGTCGGTCTGATGCAGATAGAAGATGCCCACCAGCAGCACAAATGTGCAGCCTGGTATGAGCAGCGCGATGGCGGCGGTCAGCGCGCCGGCGGCGCCGCGCAGTCGGTCGCCGCACAGCACGGCGAGGTTCACGGCGTTAAGCCCCGGCATTGTTTGGCCGATCGCCAGCGAGGCCATGAATTCGTCCTCGCTCAGCCAGCGCTTCTTTTCGACCATCAGGATTCTTTGGTAGGCAACGGTTCCGCCGCCAAAACTTGTCGCGCCGACCAGTAAAAATTCGAGGAATATTTCCGACAGCCGGGGGGTGGCGTCGTGTGCGGCGACCTCGTTCATGGCTGGGCGCCGAAATTGCGGTTGGCTTTCATGGTTGGCTTTCTCTGACCATCGAGATGGCCAATCAATTTTTCTCACGGTGACGGTGCCGACAGGTCCGTCTCTTCGGTTACTGCGGCCTAAGTCCAACCCCGCGCCAGCGTGGCGTGTTGGCGTTTTAGATGCCGGCAAAAATCCCGAGCCAGTGCGCGACGACGGCACGGCTGCTGGTTCTTCGATGTCTCCTTCACGGGGAGCAGGATGGCGCAGGATGGGCGGTCACGGTACAGCAACCGCGTTAAACAAGAGCAAGAATTGTGCGGCTGGCGTGCGTAGCTGCCGCTGGCAGCCCGTTGCATCGCGGATCCCCTGTGGAGCGGTCATCGTTGCGGACGGGGCTTGTGCTTTCCCCGGGATGATGGCCGGGTTGGCGACGGGTCGACCCACGATTGCCCAAGGGCCAAGTCGCGGTCGGTCCGGCCGGGAGGGACTCACGGTAATCCTGCGCCACGCCCAAGCTCAAGTCGAACAGGTAGCCTACGTTGATCGGCGCTATGGCATTGCCCTGCTTAGCGCATGCAGTTAACGGCTTGAGCGCTGCCGCATAGTCGACCCGGTCGTAAGCATCAAAGCCACAATCAGCGACCCACGCGGGCATGGCGTTAAGCAGTAGAGTCAGCAAAATTGGTTTGCGCATTAGGCCAGACTCATTTTTGAGCGGCCAGTGTGCGCCGGCCCTCAGAACCCCGCCAGAGCCGCGCAGCAGCGCGCTAGTTCAATTGCCCACACGCAGCGCTGGCACTGTGGGTCGGGCCGGCATAAAGGTGCTAGCGCCCGGCAGCGCGGGGGATACGAAACCATCACCGGCTAGGAACTTATCGCCACAACTCGCGCAGCTAGATTCAAACAGCAGCACTTCCGTGTTGGTGCCGTCAGCATTTTCAAGAATTTGGTAGCCCACGGTGGTTGCCATGTCGGCGACTTAGCAGCGCCAGTAGCGTGTGGGCTGACGCACTAGGCGCGGCAGGAAATTGTCCTGAGGGAACTCAGGCCAGCGGCGTGATGGCAGCGGGTCAGAAGGGGCCATCCAGCAAAAAATAAATTTGTTAACGGGGTTACCGTCACAGTGACAGCTAACGCTAAGACCCTGCCCCCCCGCCTTGGGTTTGGTTTCGATCGAAATATGAGGCGCTTTGGGCGTCACAAAGCCAAGCAGTTACACGCTTATGGTTTTCAATTGGTCACGCGACTGGCGACCTCTCAGAGGCCTTTTGTGGCATTTCAATCGAAAGGGGTGAGCCGGGGCTTGCCTTTCAATCCCTGGGTTGGGCGGGCGATACGCTACTGCTCGGCTGATTTGACGGCGCCACACAGAACGAATGTCCGTACAGATTCCGTACGGCGGTAGGAACCCACCTCTAACAAAATTCTAATTTATTGATTAAAAATAGTTTTTTGGCGGAATCGACGGGGCTATAACCTGCGTCCCCTGCCCTGCTGAGGCCGGTGGGCTAAGCCCACCACCAGACGGGGCGCTGATACCGACCCGTTGCGCGCCGGCCCCGACCGTTAACGCGTGGGCCGCTACCGACTAGCTAGCGCAAGTGTGCCCCAGGTTGTCCTAGGGTCAGACAACCAGTGGGCCCACGCCGCACAGCCCACGCGCATTAGGGCAAGCCGCCGCCAACGCTAACCGGCGACCCTACACGGGTGCGCCGGCTGGTCGTGGCGTGGCAGCCTTAGCCTACCGCTTTAGCGATAGACGGGCTGCGCAGCGCGAGTGTCGCGGCGTGATCGATGGTCAGACCTTCGGGGTCGAACTCAGGATCTCCACAGACCACAACCCCATACATTTCGCGGGCCCCGGCGATGCTCACATAGCTGTCTCGCACATCGTGCAACACCCGTTGTGGGTCGCGGGTTTTAGGATCGCCCCAACCACCACCGCCATTGGTGATGTAGCGCGACACCGCCCCAGCGCGGGTATGCCACACCGGCTCGCGGGCAAAGTAAAAATACGTGCCGTTGGGATCGATGGCTTTAGTGCTCGGATTGAGCACCCCAGCGATGGGCGTGGTGTTGGCGTACACGGTGTCGTTGACGGGAATCAAACGGCCTGGGCTGGCAACTGCTGCGTCATCGGGATCAAAAAACCAGCACGCGCCCGCGCGCCCGGTGCCGCCACGCTGAACACCATTGCCAGTGCCCTTCTTCAAGCGAATGGGAATGCTGTAGTGCTCGCCGCTGGTCTCCCAAAAGGCATCTTTGAGCACCGCCGCGCCGCCCCGGTTGAAACCCGGACCCGCGGTATCGATGACATATTCTTTGCGCATGAGAAGTACCGGCGCGTCTTGCTCCATCGCCTCGGTGGAAGGGTCCAACCCGTTGACCATATAAGGCACCGTATAGGACTCGCCATCGTGGTGTTGATCGCCACCCCACGGGCCGTGTTCGCCACCCACCACCGCAATGTTTTGCCAAGGTGTGCCGTCGGCCCGCAAGCCGTGAGCGTTGTGCACGCACACCGTGCCAAAGTCACCCCCAAAGGCGGCCTCGCCCAGTACTTCGCCCAGCACCCGCAACATGGCGGTCAGCAAGGCCTGCGTCACCTCCCAATACAGCATGATGGCGCCGCTGGGCGGCAGCGCCGACAGCACGGTGCCCGGTGGTACCACGATGTCGATGGGCCGATACGCCCCAGAACTAAACGGTGTCTGACGATCAATCAGCAGTTTGAACGCGGCCCCCACGGCGGTCTTGGCATCCAGCGGACCCGCGTTGATACAGGTGCGCGCCTGCCGCGAAGAACCGCTGAGGTCCACTTCCACTCGATT
>CAIPNE010000200.1 GCA_903866355.1 uncultured Gammaproteobacteria bacterium | reverse complement strand
CGGCGGGCACGGAGAGCGCTGGCAGGCCTGCGAGATTTACGCCGGTGGTGTACACGTCAGCTAGGTACATGGTCAGTGGGTCCTTGATGTTGCTGCCGAGCGGGAATGCAGTGGTTGGCGTGGTGGGCCCAAGAAGGAGGTCAACTTCGGCAAACGCAGCAGCGAAATCTTGCTGAATCAGCCGGCGCAACTGCTGGGCCTTGCGGTACCAAGCGTCGTAATACCCGGCGGATAAGGCGTAAGTCCCAACGAGAATCCGCCGTTTAACTTCAGCGCCAAAGCCTTCGGCGCGGCTACGGCTATAAAGATCGTTGAGATCTTGCGGTGCCGCACAGCGATGGCCGAAACGCACGCCGTCGTAGCGAGACAGGTTGGAAGATGCCTCCGCGCAAGCGACAACGTAATAAGCTGGAATAGAAACGGCTGCGTGGGGGAGGCGCACCTCGCGCACACTGGCCCCCAACGCTCGGAACTGGTCCAGCGCGGCGGTCATGCCCAGCCGCATCGCCGGATCTAAACTCGCGTCCCAGTATTCGGCGGGTACGCCCAAGCGTAAGCCCGCGAGTGGTTGTTCCAGCGTGGCGGAGAAGTCTTCTCGCGGGCGCTCGATCGAAGTTGAGTCGCGGGGATCGTGGCCCGCCATCGCGTTTAGCATCAACGCCAGATCTTGCGCCGTCAGCGCCATCGGGCCACCTTGGTCGAGGCTGGATGCGAAGGCGATCATGCCCCAGCGTGAGACCCGCCCGTAAGTGGGCTTGAGCCCACTGATGCCGCACAACGCTGCCGGCTGACGGATGGAACCGCCGGTATCGCTACCGGTCGCTACCGGCGCCAAGCGAGCCGCGACAGCTGCCGCGGAACCCCCCGAAGAACCGCCGGGCACTCGCGCGCTGTCCCACGGGTTACACACGGCCCCGAAGTAACTGGTTTCGTTCGATGACCCCATCGCAAACTCGTCCATATTGGTTTTGCCCAGCATGACCATGCCGGCCGCCGCCAGTCGCTCAACCACGGTAGCGTCGTAGGGTGCTTCCCAATTCGCCAGCATGCGCGAGCCACAGGTGGTTAGCACCCCGCGGGTACAAAAAATATCTTTATTTGCGTAGGGAATGCCGGTTAAGACGCCGGCGGCGCCGCGCGCACGGGCGGCATCTGCCATCACGGCTTGAGCGTGCGCCGATTCCGGGCACACCGTAATGAAGGCATTTAACTGTGGATTGATCCGCGCGATGCGAGCCAGATAGTGCTGGGTTAGTTCAACACTGCTGAAGGCCCCACTGCGCAGGCCCTGCGCTTGCTCCCAGAGTGTTTCGGGAAAATCTGGGTTCATCACTCGAGCACCCGGGGTACGAGGTAGTAGCCGGCCTCCACCTGCGGCGCGCCGGACTGCAAGCCGGCGCGTTGGTCGTCTTCGGTGACGACATCTGGCCGGGTGCTGCCCGCCACAATTTCGATGGCGTGCGCCAGAGGCGTGATGGATGTGGTGTCGATGGTGGTCATGGTCGCGAAGTGGCCAAGGATGCCAGACAACTGCGCGGCATAATGCAGCGCTTCGTCGTCTTCGATCCTAAGGCGCGCCAGTCGCGCGACGCGTTGAATATCAGCAGCGCTCAGACTCATGCGTGGGGCTCGTTATCTCTTGAAACTCAAGGCAAATTTAGCGTCACAGCGGCTTGCCGAACGACTCCGCCGCTGTTAAATTGGAGGTCGAATTTATTGACGCGTCGCGCGGCCCTCCCAAAATACTATGCCGTGGAGCGCTGCGGTAAGCCCTGAAGCGCGGGCGGAGTCTACCACGACCCCCCAGAGTCTGTCGGCCTCACCATCCCGCCTTTACGCCTGCCGCGTAGCGTCACCTGTGCTCTGTCATCGACCTGAGGGCGAAGAGAATGTTCAAGATGCTTCGGGGCATATTTTCTAACGACCTGTCCATTGATTTGGGTACGGCGAACACACTTATTTACGTACGCGGCAAAGGTATCGTGCTCAACGAACCTTCAGTGGTCGCGATCCGGCGGGGTAAGGATTCGGGGTCCAAACAAATTGCTGCTGTTGGCATTGAAGCCAAACGGATGCTGGGCAGAACACCGGGTCATATCGAGGCCATTCGCCCGCTTAAAGACGGCGTGATCGCCGATTTCACCGTGACCGAAAAAATGCTGCAACACTTCATTCGCAAAGTGCACGGCAACTCTATTTTTAAGCCCAGCCCGCGGGTTCTGGTTTGCGTGCCATGCGGTTCGACGCAGGTTGAGCGACGGGCTATTCGCGAATCCGCCGAAGGCGCGGGTGCGCGCGAAGTGTTTCTCATCGAGGAGCCAATGTCCGCGGCCATCGGGGCGGGAATGCCGGTCAGCGATGCTAGCGGATCCATGGTGCTCGATATCGGCGGGGGTACAACCGAAGTCGCCATCATTTCTCTCAACGGGATTGTTTACTCGGATTCCGTGCGCATTGGCGGGGATCGTTTCGATGACGCCATCATCAACTACGTGCGCCGCAACTACGGCAGCCTCATCGGCGAGGCAACGGCGGAACGCATCAAGCACGAAATTGGCTGCGCCTATCCCAGCAACGAAGTGCGAGAAATTGAAATAAAGGGCCGTAACTTAGCCGAAGGCCTGCCGCGCAGCTTTACGCTTAACAGCAACGAAATCCTGGAGGCACTCCAAGAACCGCTGCAGGGCATTGTACAAGCGGTTAAAACGGCACTGGAAAAAACGCCCCCGGAACTAGGTTCCGACGTGGCGGAGCGCGGGATGGTGCTGACCGGCGGTGGTGCCTTGCTGCGCGATCTCGACAGACTCCTGATGGAAGAAACCGGTCTCCCCGTGCTGGTCGCCGACGATCCCCTAACCTGCGTAGCGCGCGGCGGTGGTCGGGTGCTGGAAATGATTGAAGATCACGGACCCGAAGTGCTGGCCCTCGAATAAGCACTTCGAGTGCGCTGAAGCCGGGGTAGACCGTTATCAAACCGTTGTTCACCGATGCGCCGTCGCCTACCGCGCGTTTCATCGCGTGCGTCATTGTGTCGTTTTTGGTTATTTCTGTGGATCACCAACACCAGCAGTTGGCGGCCTTACGTTCTGCTGTGGCGATGGCGGTTTATCCGCTGCAATATCTTGCAAGCCTTCCCGTTGCGCTCGTTGACATGGCGGCTCGCAACTTAGCTTCGCGTGGTTCTCTGCTGCAAGACAACGAGCAACTGGTCGCTGAGAATTTTCGTTTAAAAACCAGAACACTGCGTTTTGAGGCGCTGGAAAGTGAAAACGGACGCTTGCGCGCCTTGCTGGATTCCAGCACTGAACGGGGCGAACAGTCCGTGGTGGCGGATCTTTTAGCGGTCGATAGCAATCCCGCCGCACAAAAAATCGTGATCGACAAAGGCAGCCGCGATCATATTTATGTAGGGCAACCGATTGCTGACGCACACGGAATTTTAGGTCAGGTCGTGCAGGTCGCACCGTTTAGTAGTACCGCTCTCCTGATTTCTGACGCGCGGCACGCGATGGCGGTGCAGGTGAATCGAACGGGCCTGCGAGCTATCGCAGTGGGTGCGGGCCGTTCCACCGAACTCTTTTTGAGTTTCGTGCCGCCTAAAGCAGATGTCCGGGTGGGCGATTTGGTCGTCAGCTCCGGGCTAGATAACCGTTTTCCCGCCGGTTACCCCGTCGGGGTGGTGACTGGAGTCAGCCTGTCACCAGGAGAGCCTTTCGCCCGCATCGTGGTCAAACCCAGCGCGCAAATTGGTAGCTCTCACGAGGTGTTGCTGGTTTGGCCGCAGCTACGCCCGGAACCGCCTGCCGGTATGCCATGAACTTGCGCTTCCACTGGTTTGGTGCCATCGCCCTGAGTCTATTCGCGGCCCTGCTGTTGACCGCCGTACCGTTGCCCGCGGGGGCTGCCGTTTGGCGTCCCGCATGGGTGGCGATGGTGATTATTTATTGGTGTCTGGCGATGCCCGAGCGCATCGGGGTGTTTCTGGCGTGGGGCATTGGACTGATGCTCGATGTGCTCCACGGTGCAATTCTTGGGCAGCACGCGCTAGGCCTCGCCACGGTGGCCTATCTGGCGGTGTTGTACCATCAGCGCATTCGCGTTTTCCCGTTGATTCAGCAGTCGCTGGTCGTGGGTTTTATAGTGTTTTTGTATCTGCTCGGCATGCTGTTGATTTATAACTTCCTCGGATCCCTGCATTACGACGCGGACTATTTGCTCAGCGCTCTCACCAGCGCGCTGCTGTGGCCGTGGGCGTTTGTGATTTTGCGCGATGTTCGGCGCCGCACCGTGTCGCAATCACGCTCATGAGTTTTGGGCGTCGCCTGCGTGAGCCAGCACGTGACACGCAGGTGTTTGTTAAGCGCATCGCGATCGCCTCCATTGGTATGGTGACGTTAGTCGCCGTCTTGTTGAGCAGGCTGGTCTATTTGCAGTTGGTGAACCACGACCACTTCACTACGCTGGCGCAGGAAAACCGCCTGAAAGTGTTACCTATTCCGCCTACACGCGGACTCATCTACAGCGGTGATGGGGTGTTGCTCGCTGATAATCGCGCGTCTTTTTCGTTGGAAGTCGTACCGGAAAAAGCGGGTGACTTGAACGCCGCCGTCACCCAGTTGCAACAATTATTGCCCTTGGGGCCGGAGCTTCTAGCGCGTCTGAAGACGGAGGTTCGAGCGCGCCGCCGCTTTGATAGCATTGCGCTGAAAGACAACCTCACCGAACAAGAAGTCGCTATTTTTTCGGTAAATCGGC
This sequence comes from uncultured Gammaproteobacteria bacterium, assembly GCA_903866355.1. Classification (GTDB taxonomy): domain Bacteria; phylum Pseudomonadota; class Gammaproteobacteria. The sequence continues at coordinate 15,095 of CAIPNE010000200.1, read as the reverse complement.
ATCGCTTTCCCGGTTTCAGCATCGCCGGGCGGCTCACGCGCTACTACCCGTTGGGGGCTCAAATGGTCTCGGCGGTTGGCTATGTTGGGCGCATCAGTGAAGAAGAACTTAAGCGCACCGACAACCGTATCGACACCAGTAACTACAGCGCCACCACACATATTGGCAAAGAAGGTGTAGAGCGCTCCTATGAAGCGCAGCTACACGGTGAAGTGGGCTATCAACAGGTCGAAGTGAACGCACAGGGACGAATTTTACGCGTGGTTGAGAGCCAGCCGCCGATTCCAGGCCGCAATCTTTATCTGTCTATCGATAGTCGCTTGCAGGGCGAAGCCATCAAGACCCTCAATGGCCAAAAGGGCGCCATCGTGGCGATCGAACCGGCCACCGGCAGCGTGTTGGCTTTCGTCAGTAATCCGGCCTTCGATCCCAACGATTTCGTCAACGGCATCAGTGCGACCGCTTACAACGCCCTGCGTGAATCACCGGATCGACCTTTGTTTAACCGCGCCCTGCTGGGGCTTTATCCGCCGGGTTCCACCGTCAAACCGGTGATGGCTGCAGGCGCGCTGGAATACGGTCTACGCGACCGTGGGGACCAAACGTGGTGTCCCGGTTGGCTGCAATTGCCCGGGGTCACGCACAAATATCGGTGCTGGCAGAAAGCTGGTCACGGCGGGGTAGATTTGCTGCGCTCCATAGCAGAATCCTGTGATGTGTATTACTACTCGCTGGCCCGCGACATGGGCATCGAACGTATGCATGAGTTGCTGACTGGGTTTGGCTTGGGGCGGGTGACTGGCATTGATTTGCCTGGCGAATTGGCGGGGCTTGTTCCTTCGCGCGAGTGGAAGCGGCGGGTGCGCAAATTGCCTTGGTTCCCCGGGGAGACGCTGATCAACGGCATTGGCCAAGGTTTTATGCTCACCACCCCCCTACAGCTCGCGCAGATGGCTGCGATTCTGGCGAACCGAGGCCGCGTAGTGGTGCCGCATATGGTGCGGGAGTTCGAGAATCCACAAGATGGCCACCGTGAAGCCCTCACTCCGGTAGAACGCCCGACGGTGCCCATCGTCAAGCCGGATACATGGGCTGCTGTGATCGAGGGGATGCACGAAGTTGTGCAGGGTGAACGCGGCACCGCGCGTGCCACTGCGCTCGGCGCGACCTATCAATACGCGGGCAAAACCGGCACTGCGCAGTTGTTCACCATAGCCCAAGACAAGCGAATCAAAGTGCAAGACGTCACGAAACATCTGCGCGATCACGCCCTGTTTGTCTCCTTCGCACCGCTTGATCGGCCCGAGCTGGCGCTGGGCATCATTGTGGAAAACGGCGAGTCAGGTAGCCACACGGCGGCGCCCATCGCGCGAACCTTGTTCGATTTTTATTTTGCAATCCGCAGGCCTAACGATGCTTCGGGGTAGCCGCGGCCAGCTTTGGGGCAAGCTGCACATTGACCCACCATTAGTCGGGGGCGTGCTGATGCTCTGCGCTATCGGTTTGGTGGTGCTCTTTAGCGCGTCCGACCAATCGACGGACATCGTGATAAAGCAAGGCGCACGCATGGGGCTAGGCTTGGGACTGATGGTCGCGGTCGCGCAATTAAGCCCGGCACGTCTAGCACGATGGGCGCCGGCCCTGTACTTGGTGGGCACTGGGTTGCTAGTGCTCACAGCGGTCATTGGCACCGGCCGGGGTGCGCATCGCTGGTTGGATTTCGGCTTCTTGCGGTTCCAACCCTCGGAGATCATGAAACTCGCAACACCCCTGACTGTCGCGTGGTTTCTGCGCGATAAGTTATTGCCGCCTCGGCTGCCGGTGATCGCCACAGCACTGGTGCTGGTGGCCTTGCCGGCGGCATTGATCGCGGAACAACCGGATTTAGGCACGGCCATTCTCGTGGCGGCGGCCGGTTTGTTCGTGTTGTTTTTCGCCGGCATCTCTTGGCGCTTCATCGGCCTTGCCGTCGCTGCGGGCGTTGCATTGGCACCGATTGCTTGGTATTCGATGCACGGCTATCAGCGTCAGCGCGTTCTCACCATGCTAGATCCAGCGGCCGATCCGCTGGGTACTGGTTATCACATCATCCAAGCCGCCATCGCCGTGGGCTCGGGGGGATGGTCAGGTAAGGGGTGGCTAAACGGCACGCAGTCGCATTTGGAATTCCTCCCCGAGCACGCCACGGACTTCATTTTTGCGGTCTATTGTGAGGAATTCGGCTTGATCGGGGTGCTGGTCTTGCTGAGCGCCTATCTGCTGGTGCTGGTGCGTGGGGTGACAATTGCGCTGGGCGCCCAAGATTCCTTCGGTCGATTAATGGCCGCCAGCCTGACTTTCACCCTCTTTACTTATGTTTTCGTGAATATGGGCATGGTGCTTGGCCAACTGCCCGTGGTCGGCGTGCCGTTGCCGTTGATCAGTTACGGGGGCACCTCGCTGGTGACGCTGTTGACCAGCTTAGGCATTCTGATGTCCATTCAAACCCACCGCCGCTATCTGGCCAACGCCTGATTGCGCGCTAGCCGAGGAATAAAAGCACCCATGAAGACTCGAAAGTTAGGCCGCTGTTGCGGCTTGTTATGGTTACTACTGAGTGCCGATTTGCCGGCGCTCGAGTCCGTTGATTCCCAGCGGTTTGAGGCCTTCAGCGAGCAGATGCATAAAAAGAATGGTTTCGATGCGGCCGCCGTACGCGCCACCTTAGGACAAGCTAAGCGTCTGGACAGTGTGCTCACCGCTATCGCGCGACCCGCAGAGTACAAACCTTGGTTTATGTACCGTCCTATTTTTCTCACCCGCGAGCGCATTACGGGGGGCATAAACTTTTGGAACGAGCACGCAGCAGCACTCGCAAAAGCCGAGCAAGAATTCGGCGTGCCGATGTCGATTATTGTCGCCATCATTGGGGTTGAAACCTCTTATGGGCGCAACACGGGGAAGTACCGCGTACTGGATGCGCTGACGACGCTCGCGTTTTATTACCCGCCCAGAGCAGATTTTTTTCGCTCGGAGCTCGAGAATTTCTTGCTGCTAACGCGGGATGAACACTTGGACCCCCGACTGCCCACCGGATCCTATGCGGGGGCGATGGGCTTGCCGCAATTCATGCCCAGTAGTTTCCGGGCATGGGCTGTGGATTTTGACCACAACGGCAAACGCGACATTTGGCAGAACCCGGTCGACGCCATCGGCAGCGCCGCGAATTATTTAGCCCAGCACGGTTGGCAACGCCACCAACCCATTGCCTTACCGGTGGCCGACGCGGCGGTTAACGCCGCCCAGGTTAGCGAAAAAGTAGAACTGGTGCGGACCGTTGCGCAATACCGCGCGCTGGGGGTGCGTACGCTCGACGCAGCGCCCGACGACCTCTCGGCGGTGCTCCTCGGTTACGAGGACAAAACAGCCAAGGAATACTGGCTGGGCTTCCAGAATTTCTACGTCATCACGCGCTATAACCGCAGCCCCAAGTACGCCTTGGCCGTGGTGCAGTTGGCGGAGGCCATTGCCGCCGCGCGCGCCACGTCCACCGCCGGGGGGAGCCACACGCCGTGATACTCAGGCGCTGCTTGCTAGCGCTGATGGTGCTAGGGCTGGCCGGGCTCAATACTGGCTGCGGATCGCTCAGCAAGGCTAAGCCCCCGCCGGTCACCGCGCCCGCTGCCCGTGCGCCAGACCAACCAAGCCCACCTGCGGTCAAACGGGCGGATGGCTACAGCCGCTATGGCAACCCGGGGTTTTATGAGGTCAACGGCCAGCGCTACGAGGTGTTGCAATCTGGGACTGATTTTGTGGAGCGCGGTATTGCCTCTTGGTACGGCGAGGATTTCCACGGAAAACTGACCTCAAATCGCGAGGTCTACGACATGTATCAGATGACGGCCGCTCACAAATTACTGCCCCTGCCTACCTGGGTAGAAGTCACCAATCTCGAGAATGGCCGTAAAGTAGTCCTGAGAGTGAATGACCGCGGTCCTTTTAAAGATAATCGCGTGATCGATCTCTCCTACGCTGCGGCGCTGAAGTTAGAAGTCATTCAGAAAGGCACGGCGTTCGTCGAAGTGCGGGCGCTCGAGCGGCCCGATGAGGTCGAAACAAACGCTGCGAGCGCGTCTGCCCCTGATGCGCACATGTTTTTACAGGTCGGTGCTTTTGGTGATCGCGATAACGCGGAACGCCAAAAAGTGCTGCTTACCGCGGCCATCCACCAGCCCATTCGAGTGTTTGAAGATCGCACCGGTGGGCGGGTGCTTTATAAGGTGCAGGTGGGGCCGATCAGCGATGTGGATCAAGCCGACCAAGTGGTATCCCTGCTCGACGCTGCCGGTGTCGCCGAGCATCATTTTGTTAATCAATAGTCCTCGTGCAATTGCGCGCGTAGGGCCAATGGATATTTAGTATGCGATTCCCTGTCATTTTTTGGTTACTGGCCGCTGTTGCTCCCAACGCCTTGGGCATGGATTTCGCGGGTGTGCCAGCGCCTCCAGAATTGGGCGTTCGTGCCTACGTGCTCATCGATTTCGACACCGGCGAGGTGCTGGCCGAAAACAACGCCGATATGCGCAACGAGCCTGCCAGCCTGACTAAAATCCTGACGGTATATACCGTGGCAGCCGCAATTCGTGGTGGGCACATTAAACTGGACGATGCCACCGTGGTTAGCGAGTACGCGTGGAAGCAGGAAGGCTCGCGGATGTTCCTCGATGTGAATAAGCCCGTAACGGTGGACCAACTGTTGCACGGCGATATTATTCAATCAGGTAACGACGCCAGCGTTGCACTGGCCGAACACGTTTCGGGTACGGAAGAAACTTTTGCCATCGCCATGAACAAACACGCGCAGGCAATGGGGCTTAAAGCGTCGCATTTCGCTAATAGTACGGGGCTGCCGAACCCTGAAACTTACACGACAGCACGCGATTTAAGTGTGCTGGCACGCGCGTTGATCAAAGATTTTCCGGAAGTTTATGCGCTGTTTTCAATTCCAGAATTTACCTACAACGGTATCCGTCAACCTAATCGCAACGGCTTGTTGGGTCGCGATCCCTCGGCCGACGGGGTCAAAACTGGGCACACGGAGTCCGCTGGTTTTTGTTTGGTGGGATCGGCCAAACGCGACGGCATGCGCTTGATCTCCGTGGTGATGGGTGCGCCGTCGAACGCGGCTCGTACTCGGGCAACCCAGGCGCTGCTCAACTACGGCTATCACTTTTTTGAGACGCGCCGTCTCTACGCGGCGAATGCACCCGTGGTGACGGAACACGTGTGGATGGGGGACAGCGCCGAACTGGCGATAGGCGTGACGCAAGACACCCCGATCACCTTCCCACGGGGGCAATTCGATAAACTCAAAGTGACCCTCGAAGTCGCCCAACAAATCAAAGCCCCCGTGAGTGCGGGCGCAGCCTTGGGTAATGCGCGCATTGAACTCGATGGAAAGCTGGTGGCAACCATCCCGCTGGTCGCGCTACAGGCGGTGGCCGAAGGCTCTTACGCGAGGCAATTCATCGACTGGGCACGCCTGTTGGTGCAATAAGACCTGCGAGGATGCGCCCGTCGAGTCAGTTTGGGATTGCGCTATCGCAGACTCAGGTGCGCAGCCCCGCGCCGCGCTCTAACAACCACAGACTGACCCCAAACAGCACCACACAAAACAGCACGATGACGCTAAAGGCCGTTGTGATGTTGATGTCACTCACGCCCAGCATGCCGTAACGAAACGCGTTCACCATGTAAAGGATAGGGTTTCCTAGCGACACCTTTTGCCAAAAGACGGGCAGCATGTCGATGGAGTAGAACACCCCTCCAAGGTAGGTTAGCGGGGTCAGAATGAACGTTGGCACGATGGAGATGTCGTCGAATTTTGTCGCGAACAGCGCGTTCAGGAGTCCGGCGAGGGAAAACAGCGCCGCTGTTAATATCACCACCGCGAGCGTCACGGGCCAAGATTGCACCTGTAGGTCCGTGAAGCACAACGCGGTTGCGGTCACCACCAAACCCACCAGCACTCCCCGCACCACCCCGCCCACCATATAGCCCACCAACAACAGCAGATTGGGAATGGGGGCGACCAGAATTTCTTCTATGTGGCGCTGGAATTTCGCACCAAACAGCGAAGAGACGACGTTGGCATAGGCGTTGGTGATAATCGCCATCATGATGAGACCCGGGGCGATGTACTGCATGTAGCTGAAGCCCTGCATTTCGCCGATTCGTGGCCCAATCAGATTGCCGAAAATAACAAAATACAGCGCCATGGTAATGGCCGGCGGCAGGATGGTTTGTAGCCAAATGCGGGTAAATCGGGTGACCTCTTTACGCACGATGGTCCACACGGAAATAAGGTAGCGATGCTTGAGGCTGGCTTGTGGCATAGGCATGGGATCAGCCATCGACTGACACCGCGGAATCACCGGTCAATTTGAGAAAAAGTTCTTCAAGCCGGTTAGCTTTGTTGCGCAGGCTGTTAACCGTGATGTCATGCCTCGACAGAAAAGCAAAGAGGTCGTTTAGGTAACTGCCTTTCTCCACGACCACTTCTAAGGTGGTGGGGTCGGTCAACGACAGCAGAAAATCACCCGCAGTGGGCAGGCTGGTCAGTGGGCGGGCGAGGTCCAGCACAAAGGTTTCGGCGTGGAGGGTAGCCAGCAGTGACTTCATGGTGGTGTTTTCGATAATCCGGCCGTGATCAATGATGGCGATATTACGGCACAGAAGTTCGGCCTCCTCGAGGTAGTGGGTGGTGAGGATGACCGTCGTGCCCCGCTGGTTGAGGTCGACCAAAAAATCCCACATTAAACGCCGGACTTCGATATCAACACCGGCGGTAGGTTCGTCGAGAATGAGTAGGCGTGGTTCATGCACCAGCGCGCGGGCGATCATCAGGCGACGTTTCATGCCCCCCGAGAGGGTGCGCGAGACTTCCATACGTTTGTCCCAGAGCGCGAGTTGCCGCAAACAGCTTTCGGCACGGGCCGCCGCGCGCGCGCGCGATATGCCGTAGTAGCCCGCCTGATTCACGACGATGTCCCACACGGTTTCGAACAGCGAGAAATTGAATTCCTGAGGGACCACACCGATGTGGGTCTTGGCGCCCTGGAAATCGAGGTCGGTATCGATGCCGTAAACCTTGACGGTGCCGGCGGTTTTGCGCACGAGGGAAGTAATGATGCCGATGGTGGTGGATTTGCCCGCGCCGTTGGGGCCGAGCAGCGCAAAGAAATCGCCGTCGTTTACCGTTAGATCGATGCCTTCTAGGGCCGTTTTACCATTGGCGTAGACCTTTTTCAGGCCCTTTAACTCAAGTGCTTTCACGCGACCTCCGGCAGTCCACCTTCAAGGCCCGTACTCGGACTGGCGCTACCACGTGCCCTCACGACCAATCGCATCAATGGTTTTCTGCCGTTGGGCGTCGCCTATCACGTTAAGCGCTAAGGAGAGTTTGTTGTCGCGGTTCAGGATGGCTTGCATGTAACGTTTGGCAACTTGCACCAAGGTGGTGGGGGCGTCGGCCCGTACATTGGCATTGCGCCGTCCGGAGCCACCGGCTAGCAGCGCCTGTTCCCCAAAATAGTGGCCTGGGCTGAGGCGCCCCAACACCACCAGCTTGCCATCATCATCCATCACGAAGACCTCTACCGCACCTTCCAGCACAACATACAAAGAATCGCCGAGTTCGTGCTGCCGCACGATGATGTCGCCTTCGTTATAGGAAGTGAGTTTTGTCCATTCCCCCACCCGTTCCATGTCACGGGCAGACAGCGACCGGAACAGACGCACGCTGCGCAGTAGCATGCGTACTCGGTCGGTATCGCTGGCTTGCCCAGGGCGGCCAGAGAGCGCGACGTCGGTGGACTTGGCCATGCCTTCAGTGACGGTTTGCGCTGAGACGCGGTAAATTTTGCAGGTGGTTAAAGCCCGAACGGTCGCATTGCGCCGCCCGGTAGCCCCTGGCATCAGGGCTTGCTCACCAAAAAAATCACCGGTTTTCAGGGTGGCGATGGTGACCTCACGACCACCGGGAGACGCGATGCGAACATCTACCGCTCCCTCCAAAAGGATATACATGCAATCGGCGGTCTCGTTTTCTGCGAAAACGATCTCATGTGACGCATAGGGCATCACCAGATTACCGGGCATGTCGATAACCCGCTGGAGTTCATCATTGTTTAGGCTGTTGAGGATAGGAATTTTCCGCAGCAGCTCAATGCTTGGACGCAGCATCACCAATCACAGTCTCCCGAGGAAAAGGGCATTTGGGGCACCCGAGTTTAACGCGGACACGGCGACACGGGAACCGTGGCCGCCGAGTACGGTGGCGCGAGGCTGGAATTTGAGCGGCGACCCCGCGTAGAGTACGCCGAATGTCAGCGTTAACTCTTTTTATCATGCGTCACGCCAAAGCCTTGGCCGCCGATGCACGAGGTGGTGATTTTGCCCGCCCTCTCGCACCCCGCGGGTTGTCAGATGCCGCGCAGATGGGGCGCTGGTTGCATGCACATTATCCGGCGATAGATCTTGCGGTGGTCTCGCCCGCGCAGCGCACGCGTGAAACCTTGGACCGCCTGCTCGCTGCTTGGCCTGAAGCCGCGCCGCCGACTATTTGGGCGCCGGCCCTGTACCTCGCCGAGCTCCCAACGCTGCTGCACGTTTTGGCCACGCAGTCGGCGCGGCGCGTGTTGGTGCTTGGCCATAACCCGGGCATGGAAGAACTGTTGCGCCACTGCTTGGGTAACACTTGTGCGGGGCTGGACCGTACCTCAACGCTCATGCCCACTGCGGCGTTGTATGTCTTGGAGATCGCCGAGCGCGGGTCGCTGGCGGCGGCTGGTACCGCCACGCTGCTGGACCACATGCGCCCGGCGCTGCTTGCCGATGCCGATTAGCGTGCGCACCCCCCGAACACTGCCAGCGCTCAGCAGATGCTGGCACCGCCAGCGCTGGGAGAGGAGATTCTTCGATGTCTGAAACCGCAGCCTCGTTGTTGGAGTTTCCTTGCGAGTTTCCCCTCAAAATCATGGGGCGCGCGGGGGCCGATTTTGTGACGCTGATCGTGGCGATCGTCGTACGCCACGCCGGTGAGGTGGCTCCCGACGCCCTGAGCGTGCGTGCCAGCAGCGGCGGCAACTATGTCTCGGTGACGGTGACCGTGCTCGCCCAGAGCCAGCTCCAGTTGGACGATCTCTATCGCGAATTGAGTAGCCATGAACAGGTGGTCATGGTGTTGTGAGCGATATCCCACCACCCGCACGGGTCGTGCAGCTTGGACGCGTGGCGTATACCCCGATCTGGGAGCGTATGCGGGCGTTCACCACGGCCCGCACGGCGGAGTCGCAGGATGAAATCTGGCTGTTGGAGCACGAGTCTGTTTACACCTTGGGTCTTGCGGGAGACCTTCGTCACATTCTTAATCCGGCCGGGATCCCGGTGGTCAAAACCGACCGCGGTGGTCAAGTCACTTGGCATGGGCCTGGGCAACTCATCGCCTATGTGATGATGGATCTGCGGCGACTGGGACTTGGGCCGCGCGAACTGGTCAACGCGTTGGAAGATGCGATTATTCAAACCTTGCGCCATTTTGGGGTGGCGGGTGAACGCCGCGCTCGTGCCCCCGGCGTGTATGTCGAGGGTGCCAAAATTGCTTCGTTAGGGCTTAGGATTCGGGGCGGTAGCAGCTACCATGGACTCGCCCTCAACGTGAATCCAGATCTCACCGCGTTTGGTGGGATTAACCCCTGCGGCTATGCTGGCCTTGCGGTAACCAGTCTCTCCAACCTGGGGCTTTCGCTCACACTCGCCGCCGTGAGCCCAGTGCTCGTGGCGGCGCTACAAGATCGGTTTTATGGCGGTGCGGTGCATCGCATAATGAACCCCACGCCAATGCCACCAGCCGGATGATTCTCATATGACCGATAGCACCATCACCCGCGCTCAACGTGGCGCCGACAAGGTCGCCAGAATCCCGATAAAAGTGGAGCCGAGCGTGGGCCGACTGCCGCGCAAGCCAGCGTGGATTCGAGCCAAGGCGCCCACCGATCCCAAGGTGCTGGCGCTGAAGCAGCTGCTGCGTGAAAAAAATCTTCACACGGTTTGCGAAGAGGCGTCTTGTCCTAATTTGGGGGAGTGTTTTAGCCACGGCACTGCCACTTTTATGATCATGGGGGCGCTGTGTACTCGGCGCTGCCCTTTCTGCGATGTAGCCCACGGCCGTCCCCAAGCACTAGATTTGAACGAGCCCGCCCATTTAGGCGAAGCCGTACGGTTAATGGCCCTGCGCTACGTGGTGGTGACCTCGGTTGACCGCGACGACCTGCGCGATGGTGGTGCGGCCCATTTCGCTGCGTGCATCACGGAAATTCGTCGCGCGTCACCGAGCACCCAGATTGAAGTCTTAACACCAGATTTCAGAGGTCGCATGGCGCCCGCGATCGCCGCACTGGCTGCCACCCCGCCAGATGTCTTCAATCACAATTTGGAAACCGTGCCGCGGCTCTACGCCAAAGTTCGACCCGGGGCCGATTACCGCTGGTCGCTCGACCTCATCCGGCAGGTGAAGGCCGCGTTGCCCAGCGTTCCTACCAAGTCGGGCGTGATGTTGGGTTTGGGTGAGGAAATAGCGGAAGTCCACGAGGTGCTGCGCGACTTGCGCGCGCATGACTGCGACCGGGTTACGCTGGGACAGTACCTGCAGCCCAGTCGCGCGCACTTGCCGGTGGAGCGTTTTGTGCACCCGGACGAATTCGATGCGCTGGCCGTCTATGCGCGCTCGCTGGGCTTTGAGAACGTCGCCAGCGGACCGCTGGTGCGCTCGTCCTATCACGCCGACCGCCAAGCTGCCGGCGAGCACATTAGCTAGCGCTTGGAAGGGCGCCTCGGCGCCGGGAGCCTCGCGTCTATGGCGGTTTTTCTCATCACCCTTCTGAAGGCACTTATTTTGCCGCCTGCCAGCAACTGGTGGGTGTTGCTATTAGCTGTCTATTACCGCCGCCGCTGGCCACGCACGGCGCGTGCGTTCGCGGTGGCCAGCCTGTTAACGCTGTTTTTGCTGATGCTGCCGCACGTGTCGGTACTGCTTGCCAGCGGGCTGGAAACTGCGGCCCCGTTCGATCCTGCTGGGCCTGACGCTGCGCGCATCCAGGCTATCGTGGTGTTGGGCACGGGCCGCTATGCCGACGCGCCAGAATACGGCCGCGACACGGTGTCGGTTCGCACGTTAGAGCGTCTGCGTTACGGCGCGCGAGTGCATCGCCAGATGGGATGGCCGCTCGCGGTGGTGGGTGGCGCGTCCCCGACCAACCCCATCCCCGAGGCAAAAATGATGCGCTCGGTGCTCGAAGAAGAACTCCATGTGCCGGTCACGTGGAGTGAAGAAAAAAGCCGCAATACCGCTGAGAACGCCAGCTTTGCGCGCGCCCTGATCCCGGTCCATACCATTTTGCTGGTGACGCAGGCCATGGATATGACGCGTGCTGCGGATAGCCTCCGCGCGGTCGGTTTTGAGGTGATTCCAGCACCGGTGGGTTTTGCCTATCGACCCACTAACAAGGGCTCGTCTGTTGCGGATTTCATTCCAAATGCCGCGGCGCTCACGGTCTCGCACATTGCGCTGTATGAGTATCTTGGGCGGGTGTGGTATCGCCTGCGCTACTGAGTTGAAGCGGGGCGCGGGCGGGGCGTCTGTTTTTCGTGTGGACAGGGTAATGCACCCGTCGTTCGGCCGGCGTTAGGGCTCAGATGGCGGGCTGGTGGCCGATTCGGCGCCCTCTACTCGCAGTACCAAGGTGCCGCGTGCCAACACCGCGCGCACGGCTTCACCGGCTGTCACTTGGGCCGCGTCGCGGGCGATTTGGCCGTTGCCTCGCGTCACGATGGCGTAGCCACGTTCGAGAGTTGCTGCAGGACTTACCGCGTGTAGCGTGCGTTGGGCTGCGGTTAGGCGAGCTTGCAAACGTTGGAGCAACGCTGGCAGCGTGTTGGCCAGTCGCTGCCGCACGCTTTGTTCTTGTGCATGGGCCAGCGCCAATCGGCGTGCAGGGCTCGCGCTTATCAGTCCGGCGTTCGCGGCCGCAAGACGAATTCGTTTCAGTTGCCAAGTGCGTTGCAACGCGGGGAGGAGGCGGCGCAGCAACTCGTCTAAGCGTTGGTGGTGTTGTTCGATGCGCCGACCAGGATGAACCAGACGTCCTTGCGCGCCGCTTAAGCGCTGACGACTTAGCGTCAGTGTGTGGGTGAGCGTGGTGTTGAGGCGGCGTTGTAGCGCATCGAACTGCGCTAGCACCACGGCACGCTCGGGCGCGCTGATTTCAGCCGCGGCGGACGGCGTTGGTGCCCGCACGTCGGCGGCAAAATCGGCTAGCGAGAAATCGATTTCATGCCCAATACCACAAATGGTTGGCAGCACCGAGGCGCTGATCGCCCGCACGACGGCTTCTTCATTGAAGGACCACAAGTCCTCCAGCGAGCCGCCGCCACGCGCCACAATTAGCACTTGGCATTCGGCTCGCCGATTCGCGGCTGCAATGGCCGCGACGATCTCCCCTACGGCGGCCACGCCCTGGACCGCGCACGGATACACAAACACTGGGATGGACGGATTGCGCCGCGCCAGTACCTGCAGGATATCGCGGACAGCGGCACCGGTGGCTGAGGTCACGACCCCGATGGCCTTGGGCCAAGTGGGCAGGGGGCGCTTGCGTGCGGTATCGAATAATCCTTCAGCGGCCAGTTTCTGCTTTAAGGCTTCAAAGCGTAGGCGGAGCAACCCTTCTCCGGCCGGTTCTAGATGCTCCACCACGAGCTGAAACTCGCCGCGCGGCTCATAAAAGCTGATCCGGGCATAGGCCAGCACCTGCATGCCATCACTGGGTCGAAAGCGCAGTTGCCCCGAGCGCAGACGAAACATCGCGCAGCGTGCCTGAGCGGAGGGGTCTTTGAGGGAGAAATACAGATGGCCCGAGGCGGGTCTGGCCAGATTTGAAATTTCGCCGGCCACCCACTGCGCGCCAAAATTTCCTTCGATCGAAGCTCGCACTTCGCGATTCAGGCGGGAAACGGTGTACACATCGCGGCTCATGGCGCTATTAAACCGCAAAACGTCGCGATGAGCTGCGCTGGTTTTGCAAGGCGGCTGCAACGCCTATAATCGCCATCCCCCCTCATGTATTGGAACGGTGTGCAATATGCGCATTTCGGGTGACGGACTTACTTTCGACGACGTGTTGCTCTTGCCTGACTACTCCGAGGTGCTACCGCGTGAAGTGGACTTGTGTACGCGACTAACTCGCACTATCAACCTTCAGGTGCCGCTACTGGCCGCCGCCATGGATACGGTCACGGAAGCCAGACTTGCCATTGCGCTGGCCCAAGAAGGCGGCATTGGCATCGTCCATAAAAATATGTCGGCCGAGGATCAAGCGGCCCAAGTACGCCAGGTCAAGAAATTTGAAAGCGGGGTCATCCGCGATCCCATCACGGTGTCGCCCGACGCCAGCATCGGCGATGTCATGGCGCTAACCCGTGCCAAGCACATTTCTGGGGTGCCGGTGGTCGATAACGGGCAGCTGGTGGGCATTGTGACCAGTCGCGATCTGCGGTTTGAATCGCGCTTCGATGCGCCGGTTCGCGAAATCATGACACCCCAGGCGCGCCTCATTACCGTGCCCGAGAACGCCGATAAGGCGCTGGTCATTGGGCTCCTCCATAAGCATCGGATCGAAAAAGTACTGGTGGTCAATGAGCAGTTTGCCCTGCGCGGCCTGATCACGGTCAAAGACATCCAGAAAGCTGACGAATTCCCCAATGCCTGCAAGGACGCCTACGAGCGTTTGCGTGTGGGGGCTGCTGTTGGCACCGGGCCCGGCACTTACGAGCGCATCGAGGCGCTGATCGATGCCGGGGTCGATGTCATCGTGGTCGACACGGCACACGGCCATTCACGCGGCGTGCTGGATACCGTGCGCTACGTAAAAAAGCACTTTCCGGATATCCAAGTCATTGGCGGCAATATTGCCACCGCCGCCGCGGCCCTCGCGCTGGTAGAAGCTGGCGTCGATGCGGTGAAAGTTGGCATCGGCCCAGGCTCAATTTGTACCACCCGTATCGTGACGGGGGTCGGCGTGCCGCAAATCACCGCAGTGTCTAACGTGGCGGCAGCACTCGCGGGCACCGATGTGCCGCTCATCTCTGACGGTGGTATTCGCTATTCCGGCGATGTCGCGAAGGTGATGGTGGCCGGCGCGCACGCGGTCATGCTGGGCAGCCTATTTGCGGGCACCGAGGAGGCGCCCGGCGAGGTCGAACTTTTTCAGGGTCGCTCTTATAAGTCCTACCGTGGCATGGGTTCTTTGGGGGCGATGGCGCAGCGCCACGGCTCCTCCGACCGTTATTTTCAAGAAGACAGCGAACTGGAAAAACTAGTGCCCGAAGGCATTGAAGGCCGGGTGCCTTATAAAGGACCGCTGCGTAATATCGTCCTCCAGTTATTGGGTGGGTTGCGGGCGGCAATGGGTTATACGGGGTGTCAGAACATTGCGGAATTGCGCACCAAACCCCGCTTTTTGCGGGTCACGCTTGCCGGCATGCGCGAAAGCCATGTGCACGATGTGCAAATCACTAAGGAAGCACCCAACTATCGGGTGGATTGAACCATCATGAGCCGTGTTTCATCGCAGATTCATGCCGATCGCATCCTCATTCTGGATTTTGGTTCCCAATACACGCAACTCATCGCGCGACGAGTGCGCGAGGCGCAGGTCTACTGCGAAATAAAACCTTGGGACGTCGCACCGGCGTTCATCGCGGAATTTGGTGCTAAAGGCATCATTCTTTCCGGTGGACCAGAATCGGTGACGGCACAGGGCGGGCCCAGTGCACCCGCCGCGGTGTTTAGCGCGGGTGTTCCGGTGCTGGGGATCTGTTATGGCATGCAGACCATGGCCCAGCAATTGGGCGGCGCCGTGCAAACCTCGGCCAAGCGGGAGTTTGGTTATGCACAAGTGCGCGCGCGCGGTCACTCGGCCTTATTAAGCGAGCTTGCTGACCACACCAACGACGCCGGCCACGGCCTCTTAGATGTCTGGATGAGCCACGGCGACCAT
>CAIPNE010000199.1 GCA_903866355.1 uncultured Gammaproteobacteria bacterium | reverse complement strand
TGCACTGGCGTTAGTGTTCGTCCTACCCCCGCTGCTGCGGGCGTCGCAGTTTTCCGGTGCCCTCGTGGCGGCCAATTCAGCGCGCCGCTCGAACGTCCATGTATTGCGCGAGCAGCTCGCCGCGCTCGAGGCTGAACACGTCAACGGCGCGCTCGACGTCGCGCAGTACCGCACGGCGCGCATCGAGATCGAACGCCGCGCACTAGAGGAAGAGCAGGATCTGGCGGCGCCGGCCGTGGCGGCACCCGCCGGCAGGACCGTGGTCTTCCTTGGGGCATTTGTGCCCCTGTTCGCCTTCATGATGTATGGCGCGCTGGGCACCCCCGAGGTCATGCTGGCGCATGTGCCCGGGGCACAACAAGCGGCCGCAGAACCCGCCGGGAACGGCGAAATGACCCAGGCGCAGATCGAGGGCATGGTGAGCAAACTCGCCAACCGCCTTGAGAACCAGACCAGCCCCCAACCCGGCGACGACGAGGCATGGACCATGCTGGGCCGTTCTTACGCGGTGATGCAGCGTTTCCCCGAAGCCAACAAGGCATTTGTGCGTGCCCGTTCACTTGCGCCCGACAACCCCCAACTGATGGCCGACCACGCCGATGTGCTGGCGATGTTGCAGGGCCGGAGAGTGGTGGGTGAGCCGGCCAAGCTTGCCGAACGCGCGCTGCAGATCGATCCGCGCAACCTGAAGGCGCTGGCCCTGTCCGGCACCGCGGCATTCGAGCGCAAGGATTACAACGGCGCGCTGAAGTTCTGGACCGCTGCCAAACAGATCGCCGAACCGGGCAGCCAGTTCGCCGCCGGGCTCGACAACAGCATCCAGCAGGCGCAGGCCGCCAGCGGCAAGACGCCTGCAGCCGCAGGACCGGCCATAGACCTGGCTCAGGTACCTCAGGCCAATACGGCGAGGCCGGCGTCAGTGGCACCACCCCCTGCGGCGGCGCCCGTCACGGTGACCACAGCTGGCGCCAAGGTCAGTGGCGTGGTGCAGTTGGCCGGCCCGATGGCCGGCAAGGTGGCGCCTGGCGACACGGTGTTTGTGTTCGCGCGCGCCGCCCAGGGCCCCCGCATGCCGCTGGCGATCTTGCGCAAACGCGTCAGCGACCTGCCGCTGACGTTCACGCTGGACGACAGCACCGCCATGCAGCCGGAAATGAGCCTGTCCAAGTTCTCCAGCGTGATTGTGGGCGCGCGCATTTCGCGCACCGGTGACGCCTTGCCGCGCAGCGGTGACCTGGTGGGACAGGTCGGGCCGGTCGACACCGGGACCGGCCGGCTGGTCATCACCATCGACGGCGTCCAGCCCTGAGGCTTCGACGACCGGCCGCCGGGCGGGTCTCACGCAGTTCCGTCCGCCGGCTACTGCCCAAGGGCGGTATGCGCCATCCGCAGTGGCTCGCTCGCCAGCAGGATCAATGCAAGTTATTCCGTGCTGACCTGTCGGACCGAAGCGGCCGCAGAGAACAACAGTCGGGCGTCGGCGGCGACCCGGGCAAACGTGGGCTTGGAGGCGACGGACACGGAAACCGACTCACTTTGTCGGGTGATCGTCAATGGGTCCATGTAGCTGCCGTTGACGCGGTACTCGAAATGCAGGTGGGGACCGGTGACCCGACCGGTGGCCCCAACGGCTCCTATGACCTGGCCTTGTCCCACGGTCTGGCCGCGTTTGACATCAATACGGCTCAGATGGGCGTATACGGTTGTGCTCTTGTCGCGGTGGCCGACAAAAACGACATTTCCATAACCGTTCTGTACGCCAGAAAACTCGACCACGCCGTCGCCCACGTTGCGCACGGCGGTTCCGGTCGTCCCAGCATAATCGACGCCTTGGTGGGCTCGCCACTGCTGCAAAACTGGGTGAAATCGCGTTTTGAAGCCGCTCGTGACTCGCGAGAACTCCAACGGCGAGGCAAGAAAGCTGCGCCTCAGGCTCTGGCCATCCAACGTGAAATAGCCTCCCTTGTTGCGCTCATTGCGTACATCTTGCGCGACCGACGGATCACGAAACCAAGTCGCCTGGTAGGTCTTGCCGTTGTTGACGAATTCAACACTGAGCACGCGCCCGCTACGCATCGGCTCCCCGTCACCTTCCAGGGTCTCGTAGACAACAGAGAATCGGTCGCCTTTGCGCAACGCGCGGTGAAAGTCAATGTCGCCGGCGAATATTTCGGCAATCTGTACCGCCACTGAGTCCGGAATGCCGGCATCGTCGGTCGCGGCAAACAGCGATGATTGGATCGTGCCGCTGCTCAGTTTGCTTGATCGTGTCAACGGCGCGGTTTCGATGCGGGTCGAAAATCCGGTATCGGTTTTTTCCACGACAAGGCGCTTGAACATTCCACTGTCATCGGCGCTCCAGCGGGCATATAACTTGAGCAACGCGCTGTCATCGGAAACCTCCGCGCGGACATTGCGGCCGGCACGTCCAAACAATGATTGTCGAACCACCTCGTTGGAACGCAAATAGGCCGCCGCCGCAGGGTCGTCGATACCCAGACGCCGCAGGAGGCTGTCAGCGCTGTCTGTCGAACGCGTCTGTTCCGAGCGATAGAGCCGAAACGCGTGGTTCTCCAACACTTCGTTTTGCTGCGACAGCGCCAATGGTTGAACCGACTCCAGCACCTGTTGCACAGGCTGATCGGAAACGTCAGGGGCCAAGGCTGCGACCGCCAATCCACCGGCGCTTGCCAGCATTGCTGCGGCGACCGCAGTCACGCGTTTCGGATGACGTGACAGCGCGCTTTTGGACCAAGTGGCAAAGCTAATTGCCTTCGCAAGAATAGGGTGAATCAATCCAGGCATCCAAACGATTGTTGTTGAGTGCGACAGACCAAATCTGGTGCTTTCGCTTAAGTGGGCCGCCCTCGAACAGGCCGTGATGGCGTGGTGCGAGTATATCTGCGGGAGGATCAATCGTGCCACAACCGCTATATGCCCCACCAAGCAACGGGCGCAAGAAAAACTACGCTCGCCATGCCAGGGAAGACACGAAGGGTTGAGTCGTGGGTAGAGGAAATGCAAAGTGGGGGCGGCAATGCCCATGGCGACAAAGACTGTCCACGCCAAGTAGTATCCAAATGGGTGTGCGTGTTTCACGAGAAAGGGGATACGTATCCAGGCTCCCGCGAACGCTTAGAGCAGAATCGCCAGAAGAATTAACGCGTCAAAATGGCGATAAATGGCAGGAAACGAAAAGGCGCAACCCATGGCATCCGAATCCCCACTTCCCGGCACGGCGATTTCAACGCCAGTGCGCTCGACATTGACGGCCGTCGTGGTCAAGTTACCCGCTGAACTGGCTTTGAAAGTACCCGAGGTGACGAAAGGCTTCAACCTCGCGGTGGTCCCGGCGACACAGATCGTCACCTTTGGCCAGGAGCCGGTGAACGCGTTCAGCGCACATTTGAACGCGATGCTGGAGCAAGTGACGAAGGCGGACTCGCCCGTTCTGTTCGAGCTCTTTCGCACAATCAGCACCAGTGTCAAGCAGATGGATCTGCCGGGACTCGAAGCCGATATTAGGGAGAAGCTGCAAGGTGGCTGGCTGTCCCGCCTCGCCAGCAAGATCGGCCTGGGGAGCCAGGCCAAACGGCTGGAGGCTGTTGCCGACGAAGTGCGAGGCATGCTCAAATCCAAAGCCACGTCGTTGCTTGATCTGATTCGGCCGATGGAAAGCCAGGTCACCCAGGAGAGCGGCAAGCTCATCAACGAGATCAACCGCCTGGGGCAACAAGCAGCTGGCTACCGGGAGAGCATCCAGAACCTGGGCGTGTACGTCGAAGCCGGGCGCGAGGTACTGGCCCGGTCGCAGTCCGACCAGATATCCATGGAAGCCAGTGCGCAGGCCTCCCAGGATGCCGTTCAAATACGCGACGCCAAGGATTTCCGCGCCAAGGTGGACTTGTTTGAAAACCGGCTGCTGACCCTGGAAAACGCCTACGCCAAGGCACCGGTGGATCTCGAGTCCATCGGCATCGCTCAGACCGCCGGATTGATGACGCTGGCCGACACTATCAGTTCATCGCAGGTTGAATTCAACGACATCAAATCAGCTCTCCTTCGCCTGAACGCCACCTTTCAGATTCGTTCACTCCAACAACTCAACCAGATGCGGCGCGATCTTCGGGCCGACCTGCAGCGCTACTCCCTGGACCAACTGGAAACAGTGGCCGTCGATGCCACCCGATCTGCGGCCGATGCCCAACTGGAGAACGCCAAGCTTTTGCTGGGCGTAGCGCAGTCCCTGAGCAACATTTCGACCAAGGTCGATGCTGAACGCCAGAAGAACATCGCCAAAATTGCCAGCGCGCGTGCATTGCTCCAACAGGTTCAACAGGAAGTCAGCACCCTGAAGCCGCAGCCAAGCCTACCCACTTGAGGAACATCATGGTCAACAACAATGAAGCAGGTGTATTCGCTCTTGAGAAGGGCGACATCTTCGAGGTCGATAAGAATCTTCATTCACTGCACATCGGCACTTTCTGGGACGCCGCTGAAGGGGGCGCTGCGCACGATGTGGACTCCCACGCAGTGCTGCTCGTCCACCGCGGCGGTGATGCCTCTGCGCCTGTGATGTATGGCCAGGGATCGCACTTTCTCACCTACGCCAACAAGACCTTGGTTCCCGCGAAGGACGATGACGGCGATGTGGTCGGCTTCCAGACTGCGGACCAATCGATGTGGCATTCGGCGGACAACCGCCGGGGTGGTGCGATGGAGGCCGAAAAGGATCATGGCGGCGGGCACGAGGAAGAACTAAGCGAAGAGATGCACATTCACCTTTCGCGCCTGCCTGCGAAGGGTGCTGAGATTGCCGTGTGGCTCACCATTCACAAGGCCAAGGAGCGCGGATTGGATTTCAGCAAGATCAAGGGACTTTTCGTGGAGGTCTGCGATGCCGACGGCAATGAAATGTGCCGCTATCACCCGACCGGGGAGTTCGCAGGATTCAGCGCCTTGCAAGTCGGGTCGTTGATGAAGAAGCCCGATGGCGCCTGGTCTTTTACGGCAGTCGGCGCGGGCTCGAAGACCGGCTTGGCAGACATCATTTCGGCCTACCAGGGCTGACGCGGCGTGCCGGCGATGCCGAAGGTGCTTTTTGGCAACCAAGGGGAAGACCAGCCACGGTCACCCGCGTCGCCTCCAGTACCGGTGGCCCTGTTTGGCACCCCCAAGGCGATGCTGCCCAAAAGCAAGGCGCCCAAAGTCATCGGGGGTGGTGTGCCGCGCGAACGCATGCAATGCAGTACCGACGAACTGAGCGCATTGGACCCCAAAGCCAGTGCCCGCGTGCTGGCGAACGCGCTACGTCTGATCAACACGTTGAATCTTGACGATGCCCACTTTGATGACGTAGTGCGCTTTGGCGCCGAACTTCAGACGGAACACGGGGCAATCACCGAAGCGGAACTGGCGATCGCGAATCACCCGTCCATCCAGCAGGCACAAACCGCCTTTGCCGACGTGCTGGCCATTTTCGAAAGCCTTGATCCTGATGTGCTGTTCGCCGACCGAACGCCTTCCCTCATCGAGACATTGGGCCATTGGATTGCGCCCAAGCCTCCAGCGGCCATGATATTTCGCGAGAACTACATCCGACTCCTGAAGCGGATCGGCGAACTCAAGACTCATGGACTGGTCTTGGCCAATGCGGCGGACAGTCTGGGCGCACTCAAGCCACGGTATGCCGCGCTCGCTGACCGCCTCGCGGCGGCCACCCTTGCTGCGAATTTCATTGTCGGCAGGCTCCGCGAGAGCCTTGTTGAAGGTCCGTTGCAAGCGCACTACTCCGCGCAAATCGATTCCCTTGAGCTGCGCTGCGCCAGCCTGCTGTCGACCCGCACCACGCTGGAAATGGGTCGGCTCACCCATGACGTACTCAGGCAGAATTTGAGTGCGCTTGCAAATGCCAGCAACGGCGTCCTGGAAGAAAACCTTCCGGCATTCAACACGGCCTACACGGCTGCCCTGACCTCCCGCCAGCCGTCAGGCAACGCCCTGATTTCCGTGCGGGGCATCTACAAGAAGTTGTTCACACTTTTAAAGGAGAGAAGCCATGAGTGATATTTTCGAAATCGACAAGGAAATCGAGAAGGTCCGTTTCGTATTGGAGAAGGGTGGCATCGACCACGTTGTACGCGCACGCGTCGGTCTCAACCTCGATGTCTCCGGCTCAATGGCCGACATGTACAAGCAAGGCCTGGTGCAGCGCGTGGTCGAGCGCCTGCTGCCCTTGGGCTTGGCATGCGACGACAACGGTGAAATCGACGTGTGGGGTTTCTCGAATGACGCTGCACTTGCCTGTGTCGCCACGCGCCAAAACTACAAGAACATCGTCGACCAGGAAATGATGGACGGCGACCTCGATCACGTACTGTGGAAAGGCACGCAATATGCGCCCGTCATTCAATCCAACCTGGACTACTACAGCAAAGCTGGTTCCCCGGTCGCCAATTTCTTGCGCAAACTGTTCGGAGAGCGGCAGGAGCGGCCGCTACCCGTCATCAACTACTTCCTGACCGATGGTGAAAACGCCGATGTGCGTGAAACCCAAAAGCTGTTCGAGGAGATCGAGAAGAACGATATCCAGATCTACTACGTCTTGATTGGTCTGGGCAACTCCAAGTACGACTTTCTTCGCCAATCCGCAAAACGCTTTCCCAACGTAGGCTTCGTG
>CAIPNE010000198.1 GCA_903866355.1 uncultured Gammaproteobacteria bacterium | reverse complement strand
GGGTGGCTGGGGGCGGGGTGGTGATCAATATTGGGTCTATCGTCGGCCAAAATGCCATTACGCAAACCCTGGGTTATTGCGCGTCTAAAGCCGCCGTCGACCACATGACACGGGTGCTGGCCATCGAGTTGGCACGCTATAAAATTCGCGTGAACTGCGTGGCGCCGGGCTACATTCGCACCGAGCTCATTGAACAGCTGGCGGAAGCCGGCAAATTTTCGCTCGATCTCCTCGAACGACGCACCCCGCAACGGCGTTTAGGCACCGGTGCGGACGTCGCCGCCGCAGTAATGTACGTCGCCAGCGAGGCGGCTGGTTTCATGACCGGCCAAACCCTGACTATCGATGGGGGCTGGACCGCGTATGGCTATCTTTGAGGCGGCCCTGACCCACCTAAAGTCAGCGCCGCCGCCCGGCACGCCAGCCCGCATGAACCGCATGAACCGCGTGAGCACCCTGACCATGACCACCGACACGAGCCACTGATGCCCACACTGCTTGCCTTTTTGTTAGTCCTGCTTAGCACCAACGCATGCGCCCGCGCGCCGCTGCGGGTTTTCGATCACGCCACCACCGAGCAAGTGGGGCGCGCGCTCTACGATCAGGAACGGCGGGTGGCCATCGCCTCGGATCTGTTAAGCGATAACTTCGATGTGGAGGCCGAGCGCATCGTGGGGTACATCACCTCGGGCGACGCGCAACACATGGTCGTGCGCTACTTGCGGCGGGTTGATCAGCACTACGAATCAGCCGTTGATGCGGTGTTCACTGATCTACTTTTGCCGGTCTTGCAGGTGCCTAGCGACCCCGTCCTCAGCGCAGCGCAAATGGCGCAGGCGACGGCCAGAGGACAGGTCTCGGCAGATGTCAGCACGCGCTGTGATGGTCGGTATAACACCCTGGTGGTGCCGGATCCGGATGGCGAGGGGATGCTGGTCTATGCCATCGCCGACAGCGAAGATCCCACGCAAATCATGCTAGGCGGCCACGTACGCTTCACGCTCAGCGCCGATGGGCAGACCATCGAAAACACGGAACCGCTGGCCACCAGCTGCACCGCCGGCCCGCGCAAACAACTGGAAGAGGCCGCCGCCACCCATGGCAAGCACGGCTTGAGTGTGCGCAACCTGCTGGCCGCAACGCCGCTCGAAAGCCACGTCTTACTCAGCCTGCTCTACGGAATGCCGTTGTTTGTGGTGACCTCGGATCTCAAAATGTGGGAAGTGGCCAAAGGCAAAATGTCGGTCTTACACCACCAACCAGGGGCACACACGCCATGAGCCGTTATTGGAGCAAAGTCGTACAGGGGCTTGAGCCCTATGTGCCGGGCGAACAACCAAAGCTCGACAATCTCATCAAGCTCAATACCAACGAGAACCCCTACCCGCCCTCGCCGCAGGTGCTAGCCGCCATCGTGGCCGCCACGGACGGCTTGTTACGGCGCTATCCCGATCCCAACGCCGAGCAGCTGAAAGCCGTTATTGCGCAGAATTTTAACCTCACGCCGGACTGCGTCTTTGTGGGCAATGGCTCGGATGAAGTGTTAGCGCACACGTTTTTAGGCCTGCTAAAACAGCCCCTGCCGTTGCTGTTTCCCGACATCACCTACAGCTTTTACCCGGTGTATTGCCGGCTTTATGACATCGCCTTCGAGACCGTCCCGTTGCGGGACGATTTCAGCATCTCAGCAGCCGACTACGCGCGGCCCGCTGGGGGCATTATCGTGCCCAATCCCAACGCCCCGACGGGTCGTGCGATGCCACTCGCAGACGTCGAAAAAATTCTGGCCGCACAGCCGGATGTCGTGGTGGTGATCGACGAAGCGTATGTTGATTTTGGCACCGACAGCGCCGTGTCGTTGGTGCCTCGCTACCCCAATTTGCTGATCACCCACACGTTGTCGAAGGCCCGCTCGCTCGCCGGCTTGCGGGTGGGCTATGCGTTGGGGGATCCGGCGCTCATTGCCGGACTGGAACGGGTCAAAAATAGTTTCAATTCTTATCCGCTAGACCGCTTGGCGCTCGCCGGCGCGGTCGCCGCGTTTGGCGATGTCGCGGATTTCGAGCACACCCGGCGCGCGGTCATCGCCAGTCGCGAGCGGCTGGTTGCTGACCTCACCGAATTGGCTTTCGAGGTGTTGCCCTCAGGCGCGAATTTTGTGTTCGTTCGCCACCCCCATCACGACGCCGCAAGCCTGCAGCAAGCGCTCCGCCATCGCCGCATCATCGTGCGCCATTTTCCATTGCCGCGAATCGCGCAATTTCTGCGGATTACGATCGGCACGGACGACGAATGCGCCGCGCTAAGCACGGCGTTGCGCGAGATTTTGGCTTAATGTTGCCGCCGCCCTAGCGGTGCGGGGCCGGCCTGCCATGCAGGTTCCGGCCCGTGCCTAGCCGTTGCAGTACCGCCGCTTACGGCCAGCGAACCCGATACTCCTGCGCGAGAAAGCCCGTGCAGTTGGCACCGTCCAGAAAACGCGGGGCATCATCGCCAAATATTTTCTGGATGCGCGGACTGCTCCAATAAGCCAGAAACGCGGCGTGATCTTCAAACCATAATTCCGCCATCCCATCGTAGGCGGGCGCGCCGGCGGCGTAGGTTTCGGGCAATTGATGACACTGCACGTAGCGCATTATCCCGGCGTCACGCGGAATCTGCGGGGCGTGGCCGTTAATCCAGTAGTCTTGGAATTGCGCCACGGAGAGGTCTGGGCGACGGCGCAGCAAGAAAATCGCTTTGATCCACGTGGTGTCGCGCGTCATCGGCGGCCCTTCAATAAACACGTGCTCGCGGGTGGCCAGAAAAGCGAGTTTCTCCATCTCGATAAAATTAGGCTCATCGGCCTGCGCGCCGGTGATGTAGTCCGGGTTTTGCCCCAGATTAGTGATGTCGGCGAGGGTATCAAACCAGATTTCAGCCACGCCATCGTAAGGTACCTGATCAAAACCCGGCAGCGGTTCCGCTAGGCGGTGGCTCTGCACGTAGCGCCGCAGCGTGGGCATGCGCAACGCCAACGGCCCGTGCACCTCCCGCCAATAGCGATGAAACTCGGCCTCATCGAGACCCGGCTTCTTGGTCACTAACGCAATTCCTTTAATCATGTCTGCCCCTTTGTTTTTTTTGTGTTGTTGGTGGCCGCACGCGCCAAAACCGGCTGGCGGTCCGTATCACAGGCCCTGGTGGACCGTATCTTAGGTGCCGGCGCGAGCTTTGGTCGCCTGCGGATTCACGCAACACGCGAGCGGCTGCCCGGCGCGTAACGCATCCAGATTCGCCGCCACCGCGAGCGCAATGCCTTCCAGGCTGCGCACCGTCACGCCCCCCACGTGCGGGGTTGGAATGACATTCTCTAGCAGCAAGGGATCACCCGGATCAAAAGGCTCTTGCCAGAACACATCTAAGCCCGCGCCGGCGATGTGGCCGCTGCGTAAACCTGCCAGCAGGGCGGCGTAATCCAGCACTTGGCCGCGCGCGATATTGACCACAAAAACGCCGCGTTTCATGCGGGCAATCATCGCAGCGTTCACCAAGCTCAGGTTTTCTGGCGTGGCGGGCGCGCCGATGACCACCGCATCGGCCTCCCCTAAAACCTCGTGTAAATCGGCCATTGCCACATGCCGCGCCAAGGGTACGCTGGGATCACGTGGGCGCAGCCCTTGCGGGCCATGTTGAGACACCGCGATCACCCGACAACCAAACCCGGCGAGCCGACGCGCAATTTCCTCGCCAATCCCGCCGTAACCTAAAATGAGCACCGTGCTGCGCCACAGCGATTGGGCCAGTGGCGCACCGAAGCGGCGTTCCCGGAAACGTTGCTGCGCGAGCGGTAACTGCCGAGTGAGCATCAGCAGATGGGCAATCGCCAGTTCTGCCACTGATTCCGCATTGCCAGTGCCCACACTCGGCACATTGGCCACCCACACGCCCGCGGCGGTGGCGGCAGCGATATCCACAATGTCCAAGCCCACCCCATATTGCTGAACCAGTTTTAGCCGGGGTGACGCAAGCGCTGCGGGCGGTATCCGGGTCATGATGGGAATGAGCACATCGGCGTCGCGCGCCGCTAACACTACTTCATCCGCCCCACACTCAAAGACTTCGTCGCCCGGCAAAGCGTCGCGCAAAATCTCGAATATTCGCTGATAGCCACGCACGCACAAGGCGACCCGCAGCGGTGCTGTCTGGCTCGTCATGCCACCCCCCAACCCGTGCACTGGGCCATGAACAGATGACGGAAACCCCGGCGCGTGGTGGCACGAGTACGTTGGATAATGCGGTGCTTCATGGTGTGCTACTCCGAGGTTGGACACCTGTAGGACTAAGGGCGTGAGGCGCGCTCCTCAGTGGTAATTCGATGCCGGAGACGCTAGTCGTCACTTCGCCCAGCCGATCGAGTTGTTCGCGCAAGCGTTGGGGATCCCCGGTGGTGACAGCGCGGGTCGGTAGGCTAACCCCGGCTGGTGCTAACAATTCCGCCAAGGTCAGTCGTCGCCGCAGTTCGCGTGCAACCGCCGGGGCGGGATCGACCACCGTAACCTCTGGCCCCACGAGTTCGCGCAGCAGGGGCGCCAACCACGGGTAATGCGTGCAGGCCAGCACCAAGGTATCGGCCCCTTGCGCCAGCAACGGCGTGACATAACGGCTGAGCAGGCCGCGCGTGACGGGGCCATCGAGAACCCCTGCTTCCACTTGTTCAACCAAGCCCGGGCAGGCCTGCGCGAGGATGGTGACATTGCCACCGAGGGCGTCGCGCAGCCGCGAAAAATTCCCACCGGCCACCGTGTGGCTCGTCGCCAGCACGCCGATGATGCCCGAGCGTGTCAGCAGCGCCGCGGGTTTCACGGCGGGTTCAATCGCAACGATAGGTAAAGTGTGCTGACGGCGCAATTGCGCCACCGCCGCACTCGTGGCGGTATTACAAGCCACTACCAAGGCTTTGGCTCCAGCCGCCTGCAGCCAGTCGGCAATCGCCAGTGCACGCGCGGCAATAAACTCTGGTGCGCGATCGCCGTAGGGCGCGCCGGCCGCATCGGCGACATACAACAACGCCTCAGCAGGCAGTTCACGGCGAATTTCACGTAACACCGTCCAGCCACCAATGCCGGAATCAAACACGCCTATCGGTGCACTGGCGTCCATTATGCGGGGCCACCGGTGGACCCGCCGTGCGCGCGGCGGGTTGCCAACGCCGGGTTGCGCGCCGGCCGGTTCAACGGGGACCGGGCACCGTCACGCGGCGTCCACCCGCCCCGCGCCCCGGCACCGGCGTGGTGGGCGGTGGCAGGCCGGTCTCGGCCAAACAGCGCGCTTTGAGCGTCTCGATGTCGCCGCCACGGTCAAACACCGCCGGTGCAAACCCTGTGCGCGCACCACGCAACTGCGCCGTGGCGGCGGCGTCTAACTCGCCTCTGGCGTTCATCACCACCCCGTAGCGTTGCGCGCCGGTGGCCGTGACCAAGCCACGCCGTACATCACGCGCCACGAGTTCTGCGGGGCGCGCGTAGGCGTCTCCCCAACCACCACCGCCCCAAGTTTCGAACAAGAGCAGATCGTCCGTGGCCACCACCACGCGGTCGCACTTCGCCGGCAAGATTTGCTCGCTGCCGTCGGCCCGCAGCAACCGTTTTTGGCTGCGCCGACCCGGCGTGCCGCCATTGACCCCCCAAGGGTAGGTGAGCCAACGGTCATCGTGGATGGAAATCTCGCCCGGCTCTAAAAATCGATACGCCACGCGCAGGGCATTACCGCCGCGATGCTTGCCCGCACCACCGGAGTCCGCGATGGTCTCGTAGGTTTCGATGCGCAGCGGGAAGTAGGCTTCCAGATATTCGTTCGGCACGTTCGTGAAATTGGGCCACAGCGAATGGCCGTCAGCACCATCGCCAAAGGGTGTGCCCGGAATGCCACCAAACCCGATTTGAAAAAGCTGAAACCATTCGCCGGCTTGGTCGTAGCCCGAGTACATGAGATGGGGGCTGTCGGAAAAACCCGCGGCGCACAGAAAATCCGGGTTGCCCTGCCCTAGCAGCCCGCTGATGACATCGAAAATACGGCCTAACGCGTGGGTGCGACAAGACAGCGCCGCCGGGTGCCGAGGTTTCAGCAACGAACCCTCTGGAATACGCACTTCCAT
>CAIPNE010000197.1 GCA_903866355.1 uncultured Gammaproteobacteria bacterium | reverse complement strand
GTGTTGTAAACCGTTGCCTTTGAAACCACCGCACCGCAACGACTCATTTTTTCCATGACTTGGTCGGCCGACAGATGTTGGGTCTCGGCCAACAACATCGCGGCAATTTCTAAACGCTGGGGGGTCGGCAAAATGCCGTACGTATTTAGCCTTTGCGCGAGTTCTAGCCGCGTTGCGTAGGCCAAGGTTGTCGCGTCTGGGTTGCTCATGCGTCGCAGTATACGCAGCCTCAAAAGGCTGTCCAGATTGCCTTACCGCAACGGGTTACCGAGTGAGAGAAATGTCGACTGGTTCACAATTCAACCCTAGCCCGCAGAACGCAGCTGCCGTTCGTCGGACTGCCGCTACCGTCCGGCGGCTTTGCCCAAGCGTGGCGGCGGCTCGATCGCTAATACTTCAGCCCATGAAACGCGCGCTCGGCTTTACCCTCATTGAACTCATGACCACCATCGCCGTACTGGGTGTTGTGCTGGGCATTGCCGTGCCCGGCGTACGGCAGTTAGCGCTGGACAATCGCCAAAGCACGCAGCTCAATCTTTTTGCCTCAACCCTCGCGATGGCCCGCAGTGAAGCCATCAAACAAAACACGCGGGTGGCGGTGTGCCCATCCAGCGACCGCCTCACCTGCGCCAGCACCGGAACCGGTTGGCAAGCGGGTTGGATTGCTTACGTAGACCGCAATAGCGACCTCATCCATACGGCGTCGGCTACCGGCTGCAACGAAGGCGTCGCAACCTCGGACTGTCAACTCATTGCACAGGGCACGCTTTCCGGCAGCAGCCTGCTGACAGGCGCCAGCGGCGTCCCCGACTTGATTGGATACGATGGTTCGGGGGCAGCTTTCTGCGACGCCAATCAGGATCGCATACCAGAAAGCTGTCAGTCTTCGAGAACCTACTTCACCCTCTGTGACACCCGCGGCGCCTCATCAGCCCGCGGGCTGTCCGTCTCTACCACCGGACGTACCTCGGTGATCGATAAACAGCCTGACGGCAGCGCGCTCACCTGCCCATGAACAGGCCAACCCAGCGCCGGCGACAAGCAGCGGGTTTCACGCTACTGGAAGTGTTGATTGCGGTCGTGGTCTTCGCCATCGGGCTGTTGGGGATTGCAGGGTTGCAGGTCGCTGGCATGCGCTTCAGCCATGGGTCTCAGCTGCGTTCTGTCGCCACCATGCAGGCTGAGAATATGGCAGACCACCTACGCGCCAATCGAGCGGGCGTGCTGGCCGGTGCCTATAACCAAACCAGCAGTTTACCGACCAGCTATTCGAAAGATTGCGACGCCGTCAGTTGCACGTCTACTGAACTGGCGACCTTCCATCTCGTGGCTTGGAATAGCCATGTGTCGAGCGCCAAACCCAAAGAATCCAACGCCGATGTGTTGCCTAGCGGCACCGGCACGGTGTGCATCGACTCCACTCCCAATGACGGTAGTGCCGCGAACTGGCGATGCGACAACCTCGGCGTGGTGTATGCGATCAAAGTGGTCTGGACCGAGCGCACGACCGCACAAAATGATCTGGGCGATGCCAACGGTGATGGAGTCGCGGATGTCACGGACACCCGCCAGCAGTTACTGACACTGAGGGTTATTCCTTGAAAATAAATTTTCCACCGGGCCGCCACACGCAATCAGCGGGTCTTGGGCGGCGGGAACATGGCGTTACGCTGGTCGAAATGATGGTCGCGCTGGTGGTAGGACTCATCTTGCTGGCGGGCATCGTGCAACTTTTTGCGAGCAATAAGCGGGCCTATCGGCTGCAGGAAGGCGCTAATGTGTTGAACGAAAACGCCCGGTTTGCGCTGGCACAAATCCAGTACGACCTGCGCATGGCCGATCACTGGGGTGGCGTTGAAGCCAGCGATATCACGCTGTTAAGCGGCCTGGATAGCGTCACAGGCAACTGCGCCGGGACCGCCGCGGCCATCGTCGCGACGGGTCTTTATGGCTTTGACGGCACCACGGCGTCGCCGCTCGCCTGCATTCCCGCCACTGACTATGTATCAAATTCAGACATTCTGGTGGTGCGATATGCCGATGCTATCCGCAAGGCTTCCGGCAAGTTGGCAACCAACGATTTTTACCTGCGGAGCGCCATCGGTCGTCGGGCAATGATTTTCCAAGGCAAGACTAAAGCCAGCTTACCCTCGGACTTAGTGTCCGCCACGCAGACCCAAACCGATGCTTACGCGGAGTCCCCAGACGCGGCCAACTACCCTTTCCACGCGGTGATTTACTTTCTGCGGCCCTGCGCCTCGCAAGACCGCGGCACCGCGGGCGTGTGCGATGCCACGGATGACACCATCCCCACCTTGGCACGGCTAACCCTGCGTGGCACAAGCTTGGTGGAGGAAGACGTCATCGCCGGCGTGGAACAGATGCAATTAAGCTACGGGGTGGACCTCAACGCGGACTTCGTACCCGATATCTACCGACGCGCTACCGACATCACGACCAACAACGAATGGGCGAAGGTGGTGGACGTCAAGCTAAGCCTGTTAATTCGCAATGCCGAACGCGATACCAGCTATACGGACACCACGACCTACCAACTTTTTGGCGGCGTGAACGGCGCGCCAGTGAGCTACTCCGTCCCCACCAACGCGCAGCAATTCCGGCGCAAGGTTTATAACGCCGCGGTTCAAGTCCGCAACATGACGCGCGGTTAGGTCACCATGAATCCACAACATCCTTCCAAATTTAGTCCGCAGGCCGGGGTGGCGCTGATCATGGCGCTGGTGTTGCTGCTGGTCATGACCATGGTGGCCGTGGTTGCCATGCGCTCCACTACCCTAGATCTCAAAATGACCACCAATAATACGCAGAC
>CAIPNE010000196.1 GCA_903866355.1 uncultured Gammaproteobacteria bacterium | reverse complement strand
TTAAAGTCAATTGTCACGCCAGTTTATTCGGCGCCATAGTTGCCGTCAACTCACGACCTCAACGCAGTCATCGTATCAATACCGGTTCTGTCCGACTGACTCCAATAAGCCGCGGTTCGACTCAATGGCGGCAAGCGCTGCATCACCACCATTCAAAGTAGCGTTGCCACCGTCAGCAACGGGTCGGAAGCGGTCGAAATCTCGACGCGATGAACAGCGTGCCGATATTCGCGATCAGCATCTAATTTGTATGGCGATGAGAGCTTTTGCCCGGCGGTTATCCAACGCGACGTGCAAAAGCCGTTGAATTTCCGCGCTGTCATCCTGATTAGTTCCGCGAGACCACGCCGCCCCTGTAGCTTTCGGCAAAAAAACATCCCTGACTGGGCACCTCACCCCAGCCGCTGCAACTGCTCCCGCACCTTCGCCAAGGTGTCACCAAACTCCGCCACCCGCTGGTGCGATTGCGCCAGCACTTCGGGCGGGGCCTTGGCTACGAACGATGCGTTGTCCAGCTTGGCCATGGCTTTGGCGATTTCGCCTTCCAGGCGGGCGATTTCTTTGGCCAGGCGCAGCTTTTCAGCGGCCACGTCGATTTCCATGAACAGGCACATGCGTGCGTCGCCTACCACCGCCACCGGGGCGGCTTGGGCGGCGGCTTGCCAGGCGGCTTCGTCGGTGAAAAGCTTTACTTCGACCAGCTTGGCCAGCGCTTGCAGCACGGGGGCGCTGCTGTGCCAGAAGTCGGCGTCCGCTGCGCTGCCGGCCAACACGTACAAGGGCAGGCGGGTGGAGGGCGGCACCTTCATCTCGCCGCGCAGGTTCCGGCAGGCGTCCACCAGCAGCTTGAGCCGCGCCACATGGGCTTCGGCCACGGGGTCGATGCGCTCGGGCTGGCTTAAGGGGTAGGCGGCAATCGCCACCGAGGGGCCGCCGCGCCCGGCCACCGGAGCAACTTTTTGCCACAGCTCTTCGGTAATGAAGGGGATGACCGGGTGGGCGAGCCGCAGAATGGTTTCCAGTGTGCGAATGAGGGTGCGGCGGGTGGCGCGTTGTTGTGCCTCGGTGCCGGTGTTGATTTGCACTTTGGCGATTTCCAGGTACCAGTCGCAAAACTCGTTCCAGACGAAGTCGTAAATCGTGTTGGCCACGTTGTCCAGGCGGTATTCGGCAAAGCCTTTGGCCACGTCGGCCTCCACGCGCTGGAGTTGCGAGGCAATCCAGCGGTCGGCTTGGCTGAAGACCAAATAACCGTGCACCGGCCCCGCAGCGGTGGGCGCACCTGCGGCATCCAGGCCGGGGGCGGCGCATTCCACTTTGGTGTGTTCGCGCAAGCCGCAGTCTTGGCCTTCGCAGTTCATTAGCGTAAAGCGGGTGGCGTTCCAGAGCTTGTTGCAAAAGTTGCGGTAGCCCTCGCAGCGCTTGCTATCAAAGTTGATGCTGCGGCCCAAGCTGGCCAGCGCGGCAAAGGTAAAGCGCAGGGCGTCCGCGCCATAGGCGGGAATGCCGTCTGGAAACTCTTTTTGCGTGTGTTTGCGCACCTGCGGCGCGGTCTCGGGCTTGCGCAGGCCTTGGCTGCGTTTGTCCAGCAAGGGCTCTAGCGCAATGCCGTCGATCAAATCCACGGGGTCCAGCACATTGCCCTCGGACTTGCTCATTTTCTTGCCCTGGGCGTCGCGCACCAAGC
>CAIPNE010000195.1 GCA_903866355.1 uncultured Gammaproteobacteria bacterium | reverse complement strand
TCGAGCACGACCAGCGGTGTGGCGGGGTCCAGGTCACGGAGTTTTTCGCCCACGCGGTGAGTGGCGGCGTCTGAACCACATTGGCCAAGAATCAACAGATAAGGTGGCTCGCCGGCGCCGAGTAGCGCCGACCAATCGGCGTCCAACGTGAGTTGGCGAGCGGGCAAATCGAGATAGGCCAACACCTGCAGGAGATGCTGGGCAATTTCAGCATCCTGCTCAATGATGACAGCGCGGGTTTCCGGCACGGACATGGTGGGCAGATTCTCGCTTGATTGGGCGTTGGCTGCAGCTCTATCGGCGCAGCTAACGCCCTTCTATTGAAGGATCGTCAACGGGTTGACGCGGGCACGGTCAGCGGAAGTCTAACCCGCCCGTATCATTTGGCAAGGAGGCGGCAATTTGGGGGGGAAGAATCTACCAACGGCGACCCATTTGGCGCGCGAATTGCCAAGCTTGGCGGTAGTGCCTCGGTGTCGGGCGCTAGCTTTCCGCGTCTAAATAAGCCGTGACGCCGCGTTGCCCGCGCTGCATCGCGGTGAGTTCGCCCACTTGCGCCGCCTGCGCTTCGCGCGCGCGCCGCAGCAGGATTTCCGTTACCGCTAAGGCGCCCTCCAGCACTGGGCGCGCGGCAGACTCTATGTGCACAAAGGCCGCCGGCGGCAGCGCCGCCAACAACGCGTGACGCTCCTCATCCAAGCTCAGCACCTGTGACCAATCATCCGCTGAAGCAGCAGCCAACATTTGCTCGCCGAGGGTGCGTATAAGAACCAGTTCTTCCAAGGCGTGTGCTCAACAATTAACGGACGCCCCATGCGGACGCCCCATGGCCCACAAGGCTAACCCCACTAACGCCGAATCGCCACCCAACCTTCACGCACTTCGCCTAATAGTCGGGTGACTTCGTCGAGGATGGCGACCTCGTTGCGGAGGTTGGCGTCCACTAGGCGACGCATCATGTATTCGTACAGGTTGCTCAGGTTCTGCGCAATCTCGCCGCCATCGGCCAGATTTAGGCTGGAATACAGGCCTTCTAAGATCGATAGCGACCAGTCGATCGCCGCACATTTGGCGGCAATTTCCTTACGCTCCATACAACCGCGGGCCCTTTGAATTTTTTCGAGCGCGCCGTCGAGCAACATTTCGATGAGCTTGTGTGGGCTGGCCGACGCCACGCTCGACTCGAGCTCAACATTGCGATACTGGGAGATGCCTTTGAAAGTAGACCGAGGCATTGGCTTCATTCCTAACTCTCTCAATTAGTGGTGGGTTGGTGGCCGCCACGCCGGCTAGCCCCAGAGGCCCGGCACGGTTGTGTATAGCGTCCACAGTTCTCTTATCGGCAGCCAATTTTGGAACTACAGTCCCAGAATGGCCTACCGCGCAGGCGGGGTGAACGAGGTTTTTTTGCGGCATCGCCGTGCTGGCGCAAAGATTGCTATACCCCGTCACGACCGGGTTTTTTGCCCGGCCAGCGTCAATAATCCGAACGAGGGCACGATGGACTATCGTCAAAAAGCAGTTCTTGTTACCGGCGGCACCGGGTCATTCGGCAATTTTGTCGTCCGGCGACTGCTCAACGCCGGCGTCCGCGAAGTGCGGGTGCTGTCGCGGGATGAGAAAAAACAATACGACATGCGCGTCTTTTATCAGGGGCGGAAAGACCTCACTTTCGTCATCGGCGACATCCGCAACCGCGAAGTCGTCGACGAAGCCATGCAAGGCATCGACATCGTGTTCCACGCGGCCGCGCTCAAGCAGGTACCCACCTGCGAGCAACACCCCATGGAAGCGGTGCGCACCAATGTGTTGGGGGCTGAAAACCTCGTGGAGTGCGCGGTGCGGCAGCGGGTAGAAACCTTCGTGATGATCAGCACCGATAAAGCGGTCAAGCCGGTCAACGTGATGGGCATGACCAAAGCGCTGCAAGAGCGCATCGTGCTGAAAGGCAATCTTTCGCGCGCCAATAAGGGCACTCGGCTGTGCTGCGTGCGGTACGGCAATGTGCTGCGATCACGCGGCTCGGTGGTGCCATTTTTTCGGCGCCAGCTTGCTTTAGGCCAAACCCTGACCATTACCGATGAGCGCATGACCCGCTTCCTGCTCACCCTGAACGAGGCCATTGATCTCGTGCTGTACGCCGCCGAACACACCCAAGGGGGGGAGATTTTTGTGCGTAAGGCGCTGGCCGCCAAAGTGACCGATATCGCGCAGGTGCTGGCGGCCGAAGCCGGCCAGCCGTTCGCTTATAAAGTCATCGGTATTTTGCCCGGCGAAAAACTGCACGAAATTCTGGTCTCCGAAGAAGAGCTCGTGCGGGGTCGAGACTACGGCGACTACTACGCGGTCCAGCCTTGGTGGAGCACCGACCGCTACCAAGAAATTGAGGCCGAGTTTGCCTCCGGCGACCACCTCACCGGCACCGACGAAGTGCAACGCATGATTGCGCTGGCCGACCAAGAGTTCGAGATAATGGAAATGGCCGATGGCGAATTTGCTAAGTTCTAAGCCGGTGCAGCCCGACATCCCGCTGTTCAAAGTGCTGATGGCGCCGCCCGCAGCGCTGATGCCGCGCCTGCAAGAGGTGCTGTATAGCGGGCAAATCAGCGAGGGTCAGCCGGTTGCGGAGTTTGAGACGCGCTTCGGCGAGTGGCTGGGTAACCCGCATTGCCTCGCGTTTTATTCGGGCACGGCAGCCCTGCATATCGCGCTACTGCTGGCCGGGGTGCAACGTGGGGACGAAGTCGTGAGCACGGCCATGACCGCCGAGCCCACTAACCTGGCCATTCTCCACGCCGGCGGCGTCCCGCGCTGGGCGGATGTCGACCCCGCGAACGGCAATCTCACCGCTGCGAGCATTGAAGCGGCGATTACCCCGCGCACCCGCGCCATTTTGGTGGTGCATTACGGCGGCATTCCGGCGCCATTGGCCAGCATCACGGCGCTCGCGGCGCGCTATGGTCTGCCCGTGATTGAAGACGCGGCCCATGCCCTAGGCGCGCGTTACGCGGGACTCCCCATTGGGAACCACTCGCCGTTTGTCATGTTCTCCCTGCAGGCGATCAAGCACATGACCACCGTGGATGGCGGCATGTTGACCTGCGCTGACGCCAGCCTCCTGCCGCGTGGTCGCCGCCTGCGCTGGTTTGGGATCGACCGCCACGCCTCGCGCACCAGCGTGGATGTGACCGAAGTTGGCTTCAAGTACCACATGAATAACGTCAACGCGACGATTGGGCTGGTGCAGTTGGCGCATATCGCCCCAGCGCTGACCCGCCACCAGGACAACGGTCGCTACTTTGACGACATCCTGCCGCGCATTCCGGGTTTGTCGGTGTGCCAGTTCGAGCCTGCCGCCGAACCTTCGTATTGGTTCTATACGCTGCTTTGCGACGACCCAGACGGCTTGGCGCGCCACCTCTCGGCGCACGGTATCGGCAACTCTAAGGCCCACCAGCGCAACGACCGGCACACGGTGTTTGCGGCGAGCCGTTGCGAGTTACCGGGCTTGGATCACTTTTATGCCCGGATGCTGCATATCCCCTGCGGCTGGTGGGTGGACGATGCCGCCCGCGAGTACATCGTGGAGGTGCTTCGGCGTGGCTGGTGAGTCACCCATTCCGCTCTTTAAAGGCCGGATCGCGGCCGGCGCCGCTGACGCCATGGCCCACGTCTTGGCCTCCGGGCAACTGGCCACCGGCCCGCGCGTGCGCGAATTCGAAACCCGCCTCGGCGAGCGCATCGGCAACCCGCACTGTGTCGCCACCAGCGACCGCGCAGGGGCGCTAACGCTTGCCCTGCGTTTGTGCGGTGTGACACCCGGCGACGAAGTGCTGCTCTCCCCGCTAACCTGCCTGTCGACCACCATGCCCATCGCCAATTTGCAGGCCCGCCCGGTGTGGTGCGACATCGATCCCAACACGGGCATGCTTGACCCTCAAGCCCTGCAAAACCAGCGCAGTCAGCGCGCCAAAGCCATTATTCACTACCACTGGGCTGGCGATGTGGGCCCGCTCGCAGCCTTGCAAGCCGCCGCAAACTCGCTGGGTCTGCCGTTGATTGAGGAAGCCTCCGGCGCGTTTGCGGCCAGCTTCCGGGGACATGCCTTGGGCGCCACGGGCAGCGACTTCTGTGTTTATTCTTTTTACGCGGTGAGCCACCTATCCGCCGGTGAAGGGGGCGCGTTATTTTGCGGCGCGGCGGCGAGCGCGCAGAGCGCCCGCCAACTCCGCCGGTTCAATATCGATCAGGCGAGTTTTCGGCTACCCGGTGGCGACCTCAACCCCGACAGCGACATCCAGCAACCGGGCTATAGCTGCGCCATGAGCGACCTCACCGCCGGGTTGGCGCTCGCCCAATTGAGCGAAGTCGACGACACCCTCGTCCGACATCGCGCCAACGCGGCGTGGCTAGACGCCGCTTTGGCCAACGTGCCCGGCATCACCCGGCTGCAACGCGACCCCGAGGCACAATCGGCACACTGGGTTTATGCGCTACGCGCCAGCGGGCGCGCGGGCCTCATCGAAAAATTGCACCGCCACGGCATTGGCGCCCAGCGGCTGCACCTGCGCAACGACCGTTACAGTTGCTTTGCGGATTCAGGCCAGCCCCTGCCGGGGGTAGAGGCCTTCGACGCAGATAACCTGTGCATCCCCTGTGGCTGGTGGCTGAGTCCTGCGGATCTCACGCGCATCGCACGCTGTATCGCCACCGGCTGGTGAGCAACAACCTGACCCTTGGGACTTGTTCGCTAGCCGAATGGCCCACCCTGTTGGCGGCCCTCGACGCGACCTTTATCACCACACGGGGTCGCCACGGTTCGCTGGCGGCGCGCTATCCCAGCGCACTCGGCGCGACCCACCTCGACCAGCTCCACGTGGGCAAATTGCAGGGCGACATCCTCACGTGTTGCGCCGTGCGCCCCTTCGATTGGCTGGTTGCGGAGGAACATTTTCGCGGTGCCATGGTGGGGATGGTGTACACCCAGCCAGCCGCCCGTGGCCAGGGCCACGCGGGCGCACTGCTCAGCGCACTGGTGGCGCAACTGGCCCAGCAGGGTTACGACTTTGCCGTGCTATGGAGCGGGCTAGAGGGCTTTTATCAGCGCTTAGGATGGATGCCCAACGACCCCGGCGTTTTGGGTTCCTTGGCACCCGCCACCACGCCGCCCGCCCCCGCAACTCAGGACACCCATCGGCCTGCCGCAACCGGAACTGCCGGAACCGAGGACACCCACTTTTCGCGCGCAACCGAGGACACCCACTTTCCTGCCGCAACCGCCACAACCGAGGACACCCACTTTTCGCGGCCTGCCGCAACCGCAACCGGGGACACCCATCAACCACAACTCAGGACACCCACTGGCCTGCCACAACTCAGGACACCCATCGGCCATGCCGCAACCGCCACAACCGAGGACACCCACTTTTCGGACACAAGCGAGGACACCCATGTTTCGGACACAACCCAGGACACCCGCTGGCCAGCACTCGCGGCCATCCAGCAAACCTACGCCACCCGGCGGGTGCTGCGCGATGCCGCCGCGTGGCGTGCACTACCGCTGCCGGCCCCATCCTGCGCCGTCGTGAGCGTGACCGGCCCGACCCCAGGCTATGCACTGGTGGGGGAAGACGACACCACCCGCTATGTCTACGAGGTGGCCGGCGCGCCCCAAAGTTTTCCTGAACTCTGGCAGCGTCTACAACGCGGTGCCAGCCGGGTGTGGGTGAACGAGCGTCTGGCCAGCGATTTTCAACGCTGGCTCGTGGCGAACACGGCGGTCACGTGGCGTCCACAAACACTCGCCCATTGGCAGCTTTTTTCACCGCGCGCCCAGCGCGCCGCGTGGCGGGAATGGCATATTCCGTGGTTTGACCGCATCTAGACCGCGGCTCAGCTCAGCTATTTCCAGGGTTACCGCGTGGCTAACACGCGCTGTGACAGTGCGCCAACTGCCGTGCGCCCGGCGTGGCGTCATTGGCCGATGCCGAGGGTTTAACCCGACCTAAGCAGATGCAACCGGTGGGGTCGTACCGGCGCACCACGCCGTCCACATGTGGCGATAAGCCAGCTCGACGTCGCGTGCAAAAGCCGGTGCGTTGAGCAGCGCCGAGGCGCTTAGGCGGGCCCGCAAGCCGTGCCGCAGTGTACTCAGGGCATCCCAATCGGCGGCCAACCCCACACAGCGTTCGACGTACGCCTGCTCATCACGGGCAGAAAATTCCGCGTACCCGGCGGCGGTGAGCACGCTCAAACTCGCGCGCGACAAAAACGTGTCGCCTTGCAACGCCACCACTGGCAGCCCCATCCAGAGCGCATCACAAGTGGTGGTGCCACCGTTGCAAGGAAACGGATCAAGGGCGATATCTACCTCAGAAAACAGCTGCACATAAGCTGCGCGCGGTAATCGGTCGTGCAACGCCACCCGCTCCCGTTCAACACCCAAGCGGGCAAACTCCTGCCAGAGCAATGCTTGCGCGTCCCCAGCGGGCACCGTGATCATCACCAAACGAGCATTCGGCAAGGCCCGCAAAACGGCCGCCCACAGCGCCACCACGCGTGGCCCAATTTTGGCGTAGCTGTTAAAGGAGCCAAAAGTTAGCTGCCCACGGGCCAGCGCCGGCAAGGCGGTGATTGGGCCCATATCCGCGGACGGTTGATAACACCACAGGCTATTGGGCAGACGGTACAGCTGCTCGGTATACCAAGCCTCGCTGCTCTGGGTGGGTTCGGTCACGCCGTCGGTCAGGCGCCAATCAATGGCTGTCAGCCCGGTGGTAGCGGGATAACCCAGATAGGTCACCTGCACCGGCGCGGGCCGGCGCGCCAAGGTTAACAAGCGGCCATTGGCGGTATGGCCGGCCAGGTCAATGAGCACATCGATGCCATCGGCGCGTATCACCTCGGCCACCTGTTGATCGGGCAACCCGGTGATGCTGCGCCACACGTCCACGTGCTTTTTCAGGCGCAGGGTCATCGCGTCGGGCTGGGCGAGTTCCGCGTAGGCGTACACCTCCACCTGCGAGCGGTCGTGCTCACGCAGCAGTGGCTCGATAAAAAACGCACAGGCGTGATTGCGAAAATCTGGCGAGATATAGGCAATTTTAAGCCGCCGGTGGGGATCTGGCGCGTTCGCGTGCGGCGCACCTATAGCGATACCCGCGGCATGACGAAGGCCCCAATCACGATGCGCCTGCGCAATGTGGTCCGCACTCACCCCATCGATAAAATTAAGCGTGAACAAATAATTGCTGTGCGCAACGGTGTAATGGGGCTGGTACTCGAGCGCCTGGGCAAAGGCCTGTAGCGCGGCCGGCAGTTCGCCCGCATTTTTGTAAACATTACCGAGATTATTCCAGGCCTCGGCAAACTGCGGCTGGATGGCCAGCGCGTTCTGGAGTTCGGCGATTGCCTCGGCGTGTCGGCCACGTTCGGTAAACACGACCCCCAAATTGTTATGCGCCTGAACCAAACCCGGCTGATGGCGCAGCGCCTGCCGGAAACAATAAATGGCCTCCTCCGCCCGGTTGGCAATTTTGAGCACAATGCCGAGATTGAGATAGGCCTCGGCGAAATCAGGTTTTTCAACCAGCGCACGCCGGAAAGAGGCTTCGGCCTCGCGCAGCAGCCCTAACTTGCGCTGCAC
This sequence comes from uncultured Gammaproteobacteria bacterium, assembly GCA_903866355.1. Lineage (GTDB taxonomy): Bacteria > Pseudomonadota > Gammaproteobacteria. The sequence continues at coordinate 695 of CAIPNE010000195.1, read as the reverse complement.
GTTGCCAAGATTGTTCCACGCCTCGATCAAACCGGGGTCAAGCGCCAGCGCGCGCTCGTAGCAGGCGGCGGCTTCTGGTGTGCGGCCAAAATCGTTGAGTGCGTTGCCGAAGTCGTTATGGGCTGCAGCGGAATCGGGTGCCTGTTGGGTGGCGCGGAACAGGCAGGGGATCGCCGCCGCAAAATCCCCCAACGACTGCAGCGTGCTGCCCAGCCGGTGCCAAATCAAAGGGGATTGCGGTGCCAAGTCTAGCGCGGCCCGAAAATGCGCCACCGCGCGCGCCGATTCGCCAGCCTCGATCAGCGCCTCGGCTAAATTATGTTGTGCCCCGGCGATCGCTTTGCGTTGCAGCGCGTGGCCATAGCAGACGATGGCCTCCTGGGGCTTGCCGACAGCGCGCAGCAGGTTACCCAGATTAAACCAAGTTTCTGGCAGCTCCGTGTTAAGCGCTAACGCGCGCCGGTAAGCCGCTTCCGCTTGCGAAAAAAGCTGCCGGTCGGCGTAGACCAAACCCAGATTTCCGTGCGCTGCCGCAAACTGCGGGCGCAGCTTAACCACCCGCAGCAGCAGGCCTTGTGCTTCCTCAAACGCGCCGCGCTCACGCTGCGTCAGCGCCAGAAAATGCAAGGCATCAACGTTGTCGCGGTGTGCCTTAAGGATTTCTCGGCAAGTTGCCGCGGCCTCCTCAAACTGCC
>CAIPNE010000194.1 GCA_903866355.1 uncultured Gammaproteobacteria bacterium | reverse complement strand
GTGGGGAACCCCTGACGCGCTACCGGCCTGGTTAAACACCGTGAAAATTTACGGCGACGTGCGGGTGCGAAATCAATACGACGCGTATGGCAGCGAGAACGCCGAAACGCTCGGTGGGAACAATGCCTATCTCAATATTTTAGAAGTGAACAAGGCCGGTGGCATCGCGCAAGCCGCCAACAAGGCTTTTCTCAATACTTCCGAAAACGAAGACCGCTGGCGGGAGCGCGTGCGGTTGGGGCTGACGGCCAAAATTGCAAATCGGTGGACGCTCGACACCCGGTTGGTGACGGGAAATTTCGCCAACCCGGTGTCGACCAACGTCACGCTGGGTAATACGGAACAGCGCTTTAACGTGGCGCTAGACCGGGCGCAGTTGCGCTACGACCGAGCGGATGATCAGGGCTTCAACTGGGTCACCGCATCGGCGGGGCGGATCCCCAACCCCTGGCTGTCCACTGAACTGGTGTGGGACGAAGATGTCAGTTTTGATGGTGTGGCCGCGACTTTCCGACAACCCATTACGCTCGGCAGTGGGGACCTCTTGGAGCCCGTGAGTCGGAACCGAAAGGCCTACTTAACCACCGGCATTTTCCCGCTGCAGGAGCCGGCTTATTTGTCGCAAGACCGCTATCTGGTGGGCGGCCAGTTGGGGGCGGATTGGGAGTTTGAAAACCAGAATTTGCTCAAAGTGGGCGCTGCGGTTTACGACTACATCCATATCGCCGCTAAGCGTAATACGCTAGGCAGCACGCTAACCAACGATACGGCCCCGCAGTTTTTGCAAAAAGGCAATTTGCTTTTCAATATTGCCAACGATCCCAATCTCGACGGTAGCGAGGCCAATCAGCTATATGGATTGGCCGCTGACTATCGGGTGCTAGATTTTATTGCGGTCATGGATTTTGCCAATTTTGCGCCCCACCACGTGACCCTGCAGGCTAATATTGTTAAAAATATTGGATTCGATGACAGCGAAATCTTGCAGCGCACGGGTGGGGAAACCTATCTCTATCCGATTAAGGACCGCACCCTAGGCCTGCTGGGTGGCGTCTTAGTGGGCTGGCCCGACATCGCACGGCACGGTGCTTGGCAAATGAATTTTGACTACCGCTACCTCCAACGCGACGCGGTGCTTGATGCCTTTACGGATTCAGATTTCCACCTCGGTGGCACCGACACCCAGGGCTACCGGATCAGTGGGCTGTACGGCTTAACCCGCAACGTGTGGCTGCGCGCGCGCTGGATCTCGACCACCGAAATCGATGGGCCGCCACTGGCCATCGACGTCCTGCAAGTTGATCTGAATGCGAAATTCTAACGCCATGCGCAACCACCACGTGCTGTCTGGCCTGCTCTTGGCGGTTTTCTGGGTGGCTTTACTGGCTCCCGTCACGGGGTTTTCTGAGGAGGCACCCTCGGCCGAAAAGCGCGCGCTCGCCAAAGCACAATCCTTGCTCAAGCTTTTAAACACCCAAAAAGTGGCAGCCGAAACCGAACTCGCCAGCGTTAAATTGCAGCTCGAGGAGCAAGCACTGAAACTGAGCAAACTCGACGAGAGTTTTAAAGCGCAAGCGGCTGCCTTGACACTCTCGAAAGCGAGTCTCGAGGCAGCAACGACTAGCGGCGCGGGCTTGGCCAAGGCGCTAGAGATCAGCCAGAAACGTCTGGCCCACAGCGCTGAGCAACTCGCCCAGTTGACTGCTCGGCAACGCACAACCCAGCGCACCTTGCAGGAAACCGAAGCACGCCGCGTGCAGGTCGCTACCGATCTGGAGACTAATGTCGCGCAATTAAAAGATTCTGAGAGCAAAAATCTGGCGCTTTATCGCGCTAATCAAGCATTGCTCGAGGAATTTGCTAGCGAAGGCACCTTCAAACGACTGTTCCGTAGCGAACCTTTGACGGGTATGCGGCAAGTCCAAATTGAGAACCTGCGCCAAGAATACGCCAACAAATTAGCTGACCAACTGCGCGATGCCAACCGCGCGGCAGCCGGCAACCCATGAAAATGGACAATCAACCAGCCGTCTCGTCAGACGAAGAATCTGTCGCTAGCAGCCGGCCGCTTAAACCGCGGGGCCGGGCGTTCTGGGCCAAGAGCGACGTTGAAGAAAGTATTGTGGACGATGCGCGTAGGAGCATTTCCGTGCGCATCAAACTCTCGGAGCTCGGGCGTCTAAAGGCCATCGCCAAGCGCCTAGAGACACGCGAGTCCAATGTATTCCGGTATGTCTTACGCATTGGTCTGGCCCGCCTGACCAATGTCCTCGACGGCGTGGTGGTCCCCGCACAACGTTGGCGCTTGTTGATCCAGTTGGTTGGGGAGCTGTCCAACGATTTTGGGATGGACGCGCGGGCGTGTCTGGATCTGCTGAACAGTGTGAGCAGCGGGTCGATGGGCGATTTGGCGCCGGAAGACCTTGAACTCGTTAACCTCGCGGCGAAGCACCCGCGGGTGGTCCTGGAACAGCTCGAGCGTCTCACTGGGGGCACCGTCGCGACGTCGAACCTCGTCGCCTCGTTGAGTGAATACCTGCAAGCCAAGTATGCCGAGGCCGGGGCGAACCTGGCGGGCTAGTCCGCCCTTGGCGGGCCCGCGCAAGGCCTCTGCCGCCCTAAATCCTTGGCCACGCAACGCTAGGGCTAGGGGCTAGTGCCCCGGATGTTTTGGCCGGGCCGCCAAATCCGCAAATAAAATTGTCAGAACACAAGCGTGTTTCACATACCTGTCATACAGTTGGGTTCCAATGAGCAGGTTGAATACGCGGCGGGCCTTAGCACCGAGCTTGGCGCGCGAAGGCGAACAATAACCGCACGGCCATTGGTTTTTTATAATTCAGTTGAGACCAATACGCATGCACATCATTCCATTAATTCTGGCGGGCGGGGGCGGAACCCGCCTGTGGCCTCTTTCACGCGGCCATTATCCCAAACAGTTTCTATCCGTAGTACCGGGATCTACCCTGTTGCAGGGTACGTTGCAGCGGGTGGCGGAGGGCGCGCAGGCCATTGTTGGCCTGCAACGACCCATGGTGGTCTGCCACGAAGATCATCGCTTTTTGGTGGGCGAACAAGCCCGCGTTGTCGGGCATCCCTTTGCGAGTATTTTGCTGGAACCGAGCGGCCGTAATACCGCGCCTGCCTTGACCACGGCCGCGTTGCAGTGCGCCGCCGACGGTGCAGATCCCCTTTTGTTGATGATGCCTTCAGACCATCTGGTGCAAGACCCAGTGGCATTTCGGCGCGCAGTGGCCGCGGGTATCGAACTCGCCGCTGCCGGTGTCGTGGTCACGTTTGGCGTGGTGCCCGGCGCCCCCGAAACCGGCTACGGCTATATTCAACTGGGTGCCGCACTGGCCGAGGGTGGTGTGCCGGTGCACCAGATTGCGGCGTTCCGCGAAAAACCGGCGTTGGCGGTCGCCCAAGAATATTTGGCCAGCGGTGATTATCGGTGGAACGCGGGCATTTTCTTACTTAAAACCAGCGTCTGGCTGGAACTTGTTGGCCGTTATCGTCCCGATATTTTAGTCGCCTGCCAGCGGGCGTTCACGGCCGGCAGCCGTGACGGCGAATTTTTCAGACCCAGCAAAGCGGCCTATGCCGAATGCCCTAGCGACTCCATCGATTACGCGGTGATGGAACGCCTAGTCCGCGATGAACCCCAGCGCACCGCGGTGGTTTCGCTCGACGCGGGCTGGTCGGATGTGGGCTCGTGGTCGAGTTTGTGGGAGGTTTTGGAGAAAACCGCCGCTGGCAACGTGGTCCGTGGCGACGTGTGTGCAGTGGAATGCTCGAACAACCTCATTTTTGCGGAGAGTCGCTTGGTGGCGACCCTGGGCTGCGAGAATCTCATCATCGTTGAGACGGCTGACGCCGTGATGGTGGCGCCGCGCGAGCGCGCACAAGAGATTAAAACCATCGTTGAACAACTCACCGCATCGGGTCGTCCGGAGCCTGCGGTGCACCGCGAAGTCCATCGGCCGTGGGGCACTTACGAAGGCGTCGATAGCGGTGAACGCTTCCAAGTAAAACGCATCAAGGTCAAGCCCGGTGCTTCCTTATCGCTGCAAATGCACCACCACCGCGCCGAACATTGGATCGTCGTCAAAGGCACCGCGCGAGTGACACGGGGCGATGAGGTGTTTTTGCTGAGCGAGAACCAAAGCACCTATATCCCCCTTGGGGCTCAACATCGGCTCGAAAACCCCGGCGCCATCCCACTCGAAATTATCGAGGTGCAGTCAGGCGCGTATTTGGGCGAGGACGACATTGTGCGGTTCGAGGATAAATACCAACGTAGTTGAGTGACGGGGCTTAGCGTCCGCACTCAAATTTTAGATTAGCAATATTTTTGAGTGTGGAGCTTTTGCGAATGCCTTGTCAGACAACTTTCGTAGCACGCCGGTGGGCGTTGCTGGCCATTTTATTCTGCACGTTGCCGGCCGCAGCCGACGGCCCGGCGGTTGACTATCAAATTCGTCCCGGTGACGTGCTGCAGGTCGCCGCATGGAAAGAAGCCGATCTGAATTTGGAAATACTCGTGCGACCCGACGGGAAATTTAGTTTCCCGTTGGCTGGGGAAATAACCGCAGAGGGTCGTTCGCCGGATGAAGTCAGGGCCGAGTTAGTCACGAAAATCACGAGCTTTGTGCCCGATATCGTGGTGACGGTCGTCGTAAAGCAAATTGCCGGCAACCGAGCCTTTGTATTGGGTAAGGTTAATCAGCCCGGCGCTATTGTGATGACGGCCCCCACTAACGTCATGCAGGCCTTGTCGCTGGCCGGTGGGGCAGCGCAGTTTGCGCGGCTCAAAAAAATCCTGATCCTGCGCGGGCAAGGTGCCACGCAAACCGCCACCCCTTTCAACTACAACGACGTCGAGGCTGGGCTGGCGTTGGAACAAAATATCGTGTTGCAAGCCGGCGATGTGATCGTCGTTCCCTGAAGGCAGGCATTGCAGACACCGCATGAAATTTCTTCGCAAGCCTTGCGCGCTAGTGCTGCTCAGCGCGTGGGTCCCGGCCCAGGCGGAGTGGTCGCTCGCCCCCACTTTTAACAGCTATGCCAAAGTTAACGATAACCAACAACTCGAAGTGAAAAACCCGGTCACCCGCATTGCCAACGTCTCGGAACTCTCGGCACCCGTGGAGTTTGCCACTGATACGCTCGTTTTGAGCGCCTTGCCAACCCTGCGAGTGGCGCAATACACCGGCCCAGGCAAGCTCAATAGCGATGATATTTTTCTGAATCTGGGTGGGCTACGCAACACCCAAGCCAGTCGTTATTCGCTGAATTTTTCTTATGATCGAGCGACCACGCTGACGACCGAAGTGCAGCAGGCGGCGCGCATCAATAAAAACATTTATCGCACCTCGCTCAGCGTCACACCCGCCTGGACTTGGCAGGCAACGGAGCAGGCTAGCCTGCGTTTTACCGCCGGGGTGCTCGACGTCACTTTTGAACGAGGCGGCGAGGGCCAGTACACCAATTATCGACAATTCTCTGTCGGCCCGGATTTAACTTATTCTCTGACACGCCAAACCCAGTTGTTTTCTTCTGCGCAGGTATCGCGCTTCGAGACCCCCGAAACCGGCGACTCCACCGACAGCCTGGCGCTCCAAGGCGGGGTTATTCAAACCTTCTCAGACACCTTTCGGGGTACGTTTGTCGCCGGCTGGAACTTCTCAGATTTTACGTTTTTCGCGCTCGAACCAGCCGTCACCGCCGGCCAACCCACCCTGGTGAACACTCAGCAAACGGCGACTGGTGGGGGCGCGCTCGTGAATTTAGCCCTCGCCAAAGATTTTGAATTGACCACCACCACGTTGTCTTGGACGCGCTCCTTTAGCCCCTCCAGCCAGGGTTCACGCCAACTTCGCGACGAAGTGCAAGCCAAAGGCGCGTACGCGTTGAGCGACCGGAGCGCACTCAGTGCGGGTCTCACTTTCAGCAATCAATATCAGGAAAGTTTGCAACAGAGTTTGCCAGGCAATGACGCTGTTCAGCAGTTGTATGCCGAAGGTGCGTGGCGTTATGAGGTGTCGCGTCATTTATCTGCAGAAGCGGGCTACCGTCACTTGCTGCAAATGCAGGGTTCGGCGGCAGAGACCGTAGGTTACAACGAGGTTTTCTTCGGCTTGCGCTATGCCGTTGACCCGTTGCGCTATCG
>CAIPNE010000193.1 GCA_903866355.1 uncultured Gammaproteobacteria bacterium | reverse complement strand
TGGTCGCCAAGAGCGATGCCAACGTGTTGGTCACGGGGGAATCAGGCACTGGGAAAGAAGTGGTGGCGCGTCATATCCACCACCATTCCACACGCCGCACCAAGCCTTTTGTGCCGCTCAACTGCGGCGCGATCCCACCCGATTTGCTAGAAAGCGAGTTGTTTGGGCACGAGAAAGGCGCGTTTACGGGGGCTATCACCTCGCGCCAAGGCCGTTTTGAAATGGCCGACAGTGGCACGCTGTTTCTCGATGAAATTGGCGATATGAGCTTGCCAATGCAGGTGAAGCTACTCCGGGTGCTACAAGAACGCAGCTTCGAACGCGTGGGTAGTAATAAGAGTATTTCGGTGAACGTGCGAATTATTGCCGCCACCCACGTGAATCTCGAACAGGCCATTTTGGATGGCCGGTTCCGTGAAGATTTGTTCTATCGCTTGAATGTATTCCCCATTGAAACCCCACCGCTGCGCGATCGGGCAGAAGATCTGCCGCTGCTGGTCAACGATTTGGTGACCCGACTTGGCCATGAGGGGCGCGGCACTATTCGCTTCACCCACGCCGCGGTGGAGTTGTTGTCGACCTACGGCTGGCCCGGCAATGTGCGGGAATTGGCGAATCTGGTGGAGCGTCTGGCCATCCTGTATCCCCATGGCTTGGTCGACACCCAGGACTTACCCGAAAAATATCGAGGCAATGGCTACGTGCCGCCAGCGCCGCCGGTTAGCGAGGTGCTAGCGCTGCCGCTGCCGTTGCCGCTGACCGAAACCGGTGCGGCCCGCCTGCCGCGTAGCGGGATTGATCTCAAAGAACACCTCACCCAAATCGAGGCCAATCTGATTATTCAGGCGCTGGAAGAAGAAAGTTGGGTGGTGGCGCACGCGGCGAAGCGTCTGCAGATGGGGCGCACCACGCTGGTGGAGAAAATGCGCAAGCTGGGCTTGGGGCGCCAAGAGGACATGACAGGTCCTTGACGCCATACCAGTCCGGTCGTCAGTTTTCGGCTACACAATCCAATCCCACCACACCGCCTTAACGGGAGTCTGATGGGGGCTGGTGTTTAAGATCAGTATGTTGCCGATCAGACTCACCTAAAAACGCCACGTTATTTTCGTGGCATGCTCTTTGCTAAACCTCTGGCAGCGATAGTCGCCAAAGGGAGCAACGCCCGCCATGGGCTCAGAATTAGTCACCATCACCCCCGTTATCAAGACGACCCCCGGGCTGTTTGCGCCACCTGCGCGTGCGCCGGCGGAGCGTAAGGCAGCGTTTGCTGCCGCTGCGGTTTCGTCGAGCCAGCATTCATACGAACAGGTGCTGGCCGAACGCGATCGTTTGGCGCTGCGCTTGGATACGTTGTTGGGCGCATTACCCGCCGGGGTCGTGGTGTTGGATGCTCAGGGACGGGTGACCCAAGCCAATCCGGCGGCGGTGGAACTCCTCGGTGCGCTGGCAGTGGGCGAGGCTTGGTTTGAAGTGGTCCGCCGGGCATTCGCGCCACGCTGGGACGATGGCCATGATGTCTCGCTGGTGGATGGCCGCCGGGTAAACGTTGCTACCCAAGCGCTGACACACGAGCCGGGCCAAATTTTGCTCATCAAGGACGTGAGCGAAACCCGCCGCCTTCAAGAACAACTCTCGCACCACCGACGCCTGTCGGCCAAAACCGAAATGGCCGCAGCGCTCGCTCATCAAATTCGTACGCCGTTGGCCGCAGCCCTGCTGGCGCTAGGCCCCTTGGCCCGTTTTCACGGGCTTCCCGCGCCGCAGCGCCGGGCCGCCGACCGGGTGTTGGAATCCCTGCGTCAGCTCGACCGTTTGGTTGAGAACATGCTGAGCTTTGCGCGTGGCACGCTGGTCGATGCGCAGCCCATCAGCCTCGCCACGCTGCTGGCGCGGCTGCAACTGGAGGCTGCTCCAATTCTGGCGCCGGGTGAACTGCAGGTCGAATGCGCCGCAGAGCACGCCGCGCTGCAAATTTATGGCAACGCCGATGCCTTACTGAGCAGCCTGCTGAATCTGGTGGCGAACAGCCGCCAAATCGTGGGCGAGGGCTGCCAGTTGCGCGTGGTCGTCGCCGCTTTGGGTGAGTTTGTCGCCTTACGTTTCATGGATAACGGCCCGGGTGTGCCACCGGCCGAACGTGCGCACATTTTCGAGCCGTTCCACACCACTCGCCGCGGTGGTACCGGGCTGGGACTGTCGGTAGCGCAGGCTATCGCGCGTGCCCATGGCGGCGAACTGGGCTTGGATGCGGACTACCTGGGTGGCGCTTGTTTCGAATTCTCGCTGCCAACCTATACCCAACAGCACAGCGCGCAGGTGCCCGCATGAACAATCGCCCCGTCATTGCCATTGTGGAAGACGACGATGCACTGCGCGAAGCGCTGTGCGAAACCGCAGAACTGGCTGGCTTGCGCGTGCTGGCGTTTCAGGACGGCACCGAATGCCTGCGTGGGCTGGAGAACACCGCGGTGGACCTGGTGATTTCTGATCTCCAAATGGCGCCGATGGACGGGCTGACCCTGCTGCGCGAACTGCGCCGCCGCCAGCGCACGCTGCCGTTTGTACTGATGACCGCCCACGGGACGATCCAAAGCGCCATCGATGCCATGCGTCTGGGCGCGACCGATTACCTCGTTAAGCCTTTCGAGGCGGAAGTCCTGTTCGCCGGGCTCGACCAGTGGTTGCCCAAGCCGGTGGCCGCGTTGGGGGAGCGCGACATGCTCGCCGCCGATCCGCTCACCCTGCGCGTGCTGGAACTGGCGCGCCGGGTGGCCGCCACCGATGCGACGGTTTTGATTACCGGTGAGTCGGGCGTGGGTAAGGAAGTTTTTTTCCGGTTCATCCACCAGCATTCGTCGCGTGCGGCCCGCGAGCCCATTGCGATCAACTGCGCGGCGATTCCTGAAAACATGCTGGAAGCCATTTTGTTTGGCCACGAAAAGGGCGCTTTCACCGGCGCGTACAAAGCGTATCCCGGCAAGTTTGAACAAGCTCAAGGCAGCAGTTTGCTGCTGGATGAAGTGTCGGAAATGAGTTTGCCCTTGCAGGCGAAACTGTTGCGG
>CAIPNE010000192.1 GCA_903866355.1 uncultured Gammaproteobacteria bacterium | reverse complement strand
TTTCTACTACATCATTAAAGAAGGGCGCGCCAAAGTGTCGCGGACCTCGAAAACGGGCACCCAGCTGACCTTGGCCACCCTCCGCGACGGCGATGCTTTTGGTGAGGAGGCGCTGATCTCTGAAGCCAAGCGTAATGCCACGGTCATCATGGAGACGGACGGGTTTCTGATGCGGTTGGCGAAAGAAGATTTTAACGCCTTGCTTAAAGAGCCACTGATCAACTGGCTAGAACCACAGGCCGCCCAACAGAAAATTCAAGAAGGCGGGCAATGGCTAGACGTGCGACTGGAAAGCGAACGGGCGAACTCCGCTGTGCCGAACAGCCTTAACATTCCACTTTTTATGCTGCGTCTGAAAGTAGACACGCTCAATCCCAATGTGCGTTATGTCATTTGCTGCGAAACCGGTCGGCGTAGTTCCGCGGCGGCCTTTCTCCTGAATGAGCGTGGCTTTCAAACCTATGTCCTCCGCGGCGGGGTGGGCGCGCGCATCGTTTAAATAACGCATCGACGCCACTAAGATTTTCTCTATGTCGCTGCCGCTCAAGCACTGCTACGTCATTGGCTCGCCCATTGCGCACAGTCGGTCCCCGTTCATTCATCGGCTATTTGCCGAGCAGTTTGACCTCGCCCTGCGTTACGAAAAAAAGGAGGTCCAACCGGGCACCTTATTAGAGACCCTCGACACCTTTCGCCAACTGGGTGCGAGTGGTATCAACGTCACGGTGCCGCTTAAGGAAGAAGCCTACCAACTGGCGCACTACCGGCATCCCCGCGCGCAGGCGGCGGGTGCTGCTAATACGCTGTGGTTCGACGAGTCGGGGAGACTGCAGGCCGATAACACCGATGGCGTGGGGTTGGTGCGTGATCTCGCCTTTCTCGATATTGATTTCACGCAATCGCGGATTTTAGTGCTCGGCGCCGGTGGAGCGGCACGTGGCATTTTGCCGGAATTAGCCCGGCACAATCGGCATCGCATCACGGTGGCTAATCGCAGCCTCGCGCGGGCCGCAGCGTTGCCACAAGCGGGTGATTTTGAGCTTGTACCGCTGGACACGGCCTTTCCTCAACCCTTCGATCTGGTGATCAACGCAACCTCTGCGAGCTTGACCGCCCAAGCAGCCCCGGCATTCTCGGCGACGGCAGTTGGCCCCGAGACCTGCTGTTATGACTTGAGCTATGCCCACGGCGACACGTTGTTTCTGGCGTGGGCAAGGACGCGTGGCGTCACAAAATGCCATGACGGTTTGGGCATGCTGGTAGAACAAGCAGCGGAAGCGTTTCGTCTTTGGCATGGACGGGCACCGCAGACTCGTTCGGTAGTCACGGCGTTGCGCCACCGGCTATAGGACGCCCCGCGTGAGGGTGGGGCTGGGGAGTCCCCTCGTCACGCCAATCCTGGACTGATCTCGCGCCTCAACGACCCCGCCGAGCGACCCAAATTTCGGCCAGTTTTAAATAATTGGCCACGGAAATTTCTTCTGGACGTAGTGTGGATTCAATGGCTAAACCGCTTAATTCTTCGCTACTGAACTCTTTGCCCAAAGTGTGCCGGATCATTTTTCGCCGTTGCGAAAAAGCTACTTGAGTGACTCGACCGAGCGCATCTCTGAGTGACGCTGAGGGTGCGTTGGGCTTGGGTGTCAGACGCACGAGGCTCGAAACAATCGAGGGTGCGGGCTGGAAGCTGCAAGGGTCCACGTCAAACAACAGATCAGCCGTGCAAACGGATTGGCAGGCAATGGTGAGACGGCCATAGTCCGCGCAGCGGGGAGCCGCTGCGAGCCGTAGTGCCACCTCTCTCTGTAGCATCAAATGCATGTCTTCAATGAATTCAGCATAGGACAGCAAATGCAGGAGTAGCGGGCTGGATATGTTGTAGGGCAAATTTCCGATGATGCGAAGCTTGCGTTCCGCTGGCTCAACGGGCCGAAAATCATAGGTCAGCGCATCGCCCTGCACCAATTTAAAACCGGGGTAGTGGCCCAGTTTGGTGGTCAACGAGGCGATCAAATCGTGGTCGATTTCGACCGCCGTCAACTGTGCGCCGCCCCGTAGCAGGGGGCTGGTTAGCGCCCCGGATCCGGGGCCGATTTCGATCAGATTATCCTGTGGCATGGCCGCGACGCAGTCGATGATTTCTGCAATCACCGAGGTATCGATTAAGAAATTTTGACCAAAGCGGCGTTTGGCGTGCGGTTGGTCACGTGCTGTGCTCATGGCGAGTGTGTCGTGACGTTGCGCTGTGTCGCAAGCGAGAGAGCGAGCCGGAAGGCGGCCTTAAGACTCGATGCGTTTGCCTGCCCGCTGCCGGCGAGATCGAGCGCGGTGCCGTGATCTACCGAGGTCCGGATGAATGGCAAACCTAAAGTAACGTTAACGGCGTTGCCAAATCCGAGCGCTTTTAAGGCTGTCAAACCCTGATCGTGATACATGGCGAGCACGGCGTCTGTGCGCGCAAGCGAGTGGGGGGTGAAAGCTGTATCGGCAGGTAAGGGGCCTTGGACGGCGATGCCGGCCGAACGCGCCCAGTCGATGGCGGGCTCAATGTGGTCTATTTCTTCGCGTCCCATATGTCCGCCTTCGCCTGCATGGGGATTGAGTCCGCACACACTAAGGCGTGGGTTAAGCACGCCAAATTGGGTTTTCAGGGCGTCGGCTACCACTTCGATGGTGAAGGACACGCTGCGTTGTGTAATGCACTGGGGAACCAGGGCGAGCGGAATATGGGTGGTGACCAACGCGACCCGCAAGGTGGGGGTGGCCAGCATCATGACCGTCTTCACGCCGCCGGCGGCTGCGGCAAGGTACTCGGTATGTCCCGAGAATGGAAAACCGGCCTCGTTGATTATAGCTTTGTGCACCGGCCCGGTGACCATGGCGTCAAACTCGCCGCTTAGGCAGCCGGCGATAGCTCGGTCCAAGCAGTCCAATACGTACCGACTATTGTCGACTTCTAGGATGCCTGCCGTACTGGGCTTGGCCAGTGGGATGGGGATAACACCAAAGTGACCCGCGCGATGGCTTTTCACCCGTGGGTCGAACGTTGAAATATCGGCGGATATACCCAGCGCTTGGGCCCGCTGCGCGAGAAGATCTGGGTTGGCAATCCACGCCACTTTGGCCTTAAGGCCGCGGGCGCCCAACATGAGCGCAATGTCTGGCCCAATCCCGGCCGGTTCACCTGGGGTGATCGCGATAGTCGGAACGGTCTTATTTCTCGGGGCGGATTTCAATATAGGCTTCATCGTGCAGGCGGCGCTGCCAGTCCTCGAAAGCTTCTTCGCGTTTTCGGTCCATCACGGATTGTCTTGCCTGCAAGCGCAAGACTTCGTCGGTGCCATCGTATTTGCGGCGCTCTAACACTTCCAGAATATGCCAGCCAAATTCGGAGCGAAATGGCGCGCTAAGCTGCCCCACGTCTGTCGCCACCATGACCTCTTCGAATTCGGGCACCATCTGGCCATGGCTCACCCAACCCAGATCGCCGCCCAATAACGCCGAGCCACGGTCGTCGGAATGGGTTTTAGCGATCGTTGCAAAATCATCGCCGCTTTCGATCCGCTGCCGAAGTTGTTTCAGGCGGCTGATGGCGTCTTCGTCGGTGACGAGATCGCTTAACGCAACAAGGATGTGCCGAGCGTGGCTTTGCTCGACCATTAACGCTTCGCCAGCCCGCCGGCCGCTCAGTTTGATCACGTGATAGCCGGTGGAACTCGTGATGACGTCGCTGATTTGATTGATGGCGTAGCCACGCACGACATCGCCGAACAATGAGGGGATCTCAGTGGCTTTTCGCCACCCCAGATCACCGCCGTCCAAGGCATCCTGTCCGTCCGACATCGCGATCGCCACTTGGTTGAAATCCTCCCCGCCTTTTACCCGGGCCAGTGCTTCATCAGCTTTCGCGCGCGCTGCGCGTTGTTCGGTGTCGGTGGCACCCGAGGGAATGGCAATGAGAATGTGCGAGATCTTGAGTTCTGCCTCGTTTTGGAGCAGCCCGTTACGGTTGCTGATGTAGTTCTCAACCTCTCGGTCAGTAACTTGAACCCGTTTGTCGACTTCCTCTCGGCGCAGCCTCGCCAGAATGATTTCTTGTCGGATGTCGTCACGAAACACGTTGAAGTCATAACCTTCCGACGCCAAGATTTCACGAAATTTTTCGTCGGTGAGTTTGTTCTTTTTGGCGATATCGGAAACTGCTTTGACGAGCGCTTCTTCCGACACCACAACCCCCGTTCGGGCCGCGAGCTGGAGCTGAATTTTTTGGAGGATCAGGCGATCCATCACTTGCCGCTCAAGCACCGAGTCCGATGGTGGCTCGGAGCCTTGGCGCCGAATATCTGAACGGGCCCGTTCGACCTGCTGGGCGAGTTCGCTTTTCATGATGACGTCGTCATCAACAACGGCGATGATTTTGTCGAGTTCTGAGGCCAAGCTGTCGCAGGTCCCCACGCTCAGCGCTAGGAGGACAAACAGTTGACCCAGTAGGACGATAACTAACCGCATGGTTCTCGCAGACATTGAAAAAGGGAGGAAGTTCTCGGCGGCCGATGGAGCCCCTGACCGAGCGGCATTCTAGCGTACTCGTTGCGCAGGGAGCAGCAAAAAAAGCGCCTGTTAAAAGAGGGGTTCGTAGCCCGGCAAATTTCGGCGCAAGAACG
>CAIPNE010000191.1 GCA_903866355.1 uncultured Gammaproteobacteria bacterium | reverse complement strand
GGCCGGCACGACCAGCCTTGCCGACATGCTGGCGCACCACCCGGATATCTGCCTGGGAAAAATTAAAGAACCAGATTTTTTAACGCGCCAGCACGCCAAGGGTAACGAGTGGCTTCGCGGTAATTACGCACGGCCCGAGGCACGCTGGGTGCTCGATGCATCAACCAGCTACTCGGCCGCTTTCCCAGACCCCCATACCGGCAGACCCTTCGATGTGGCGGGGCGGATGAAGGCACTCGGACCTGCTACTCGGATCATCTACCTGTTGCGTGACCCGGTGCGGAGAACTTGGTCGAGCTACTGGCATCACGTGCGGGCTGGAACCGAAAAAAATTCTTTCAGGACAGCTGTTGTTCCCGATAGTGTCTACGTGCGAATGAGCCGTTACGCCGATCACCTCCGTTATTTCTACAGCCATTTTTCGACCGATCAAATACTGGTTCTCGATTTTTCGGAACTATCACAGAACCCCCGCACGACCTTGGAGAAGGTCTGCAATTTTCTCGACATATCGCCCCCTCCCGCCCTGCCATCCACAGACGGAGACCAAAAAAACGCGGGTTTTCAATACAATGCTGCGGGGCGCCTGTTGCGTTCCTTGTTCGCTGATCAGAACCGATTAAAGGCCTTCATCGGCTTCGTCAAAGCTATCCTGCCACGCCAGCTGCATTCAGTAGCAGCATCTCTCATTACTCGCGATGTGCCCGAACTCACAGCAGCAGACCGCAGCTACCTCGCCGAGTTACTTGAGCCATTTACCGCCGAACTCGAACGCGAGTATGGCTTGGTCCATCCAGCATGGATCCGCGCGCCCGGCGGTGGCGCATCGACGCCAAACCAGCACCTCTATCCGGACGACGTAGTGCGAGAGTCGTGATATTAACGTTGGTGCAAGTTAACGAAAGCCATTCCCGCGGAGAGTCCTAATAACACTTGGGGGGCTTGTGCTCACCCAATCCCGCAGGGTCGGAACGGGTGGGCGAGTGGCTGCTATTTACCCTGAACAGGTAGGCGA
This sequence comes from uncultured Gammaproteobacteria bacterium, assembly GCA_903866355.1. Classification (GTDB taxonomy): domain Bacteria; phylum Pseudomonadota; class Gammaproteobacteria. The sequence goes on along the minus strand of CAIPNE010000191.1, from coordinate 3,778 downwards.
TCCTCAGCTCAACTTAGGTTCTTCAAGCGCAACCTAGTATGACCGCCAGCCATTTCACCTTCGCTTAGTCTGCACGCGCCAGCGGCAATAACGCATCGATACGGATCGTACGGAACCCCCCAGATGGAACGTCAACCCACTCGCTTTACTACGGTGACTGCGAGTGATCAGAGGCCATTGATTCGTCCTCAGGGAAGAAAGCATCAGCGTGTCGGTTTTGCCCTATGTCGCTCAATGGACCCAGCATTTTTTCGACGCTGGAAGGTGCTTTCCGAACCTTCATCGGCTACAGCGCACGCTCTTTTAGGGGCCACCAAGCCCCATTAAACAAGGCGCCCAATGATTAGGCACGATCGTGTCCTAGGAGTGTGACCTAGCGTGGTCAACCAGAAATAACAAACCACGACCAGCTGACTCTCCGCGCAGTGTCCTACCTAAAAAGACCAGACTACCGGTCTATCAGGACAACCCATTAATCCAGCGCGGATGGCCCCATAAGCCAGTCGACAAACCCCGTAGTAGCAGACCCAAGATTTTCTCGCCCAAGCGCCTCACCAGTAAGTAGGTTTGTAGTCCTTAAAGAACTGACCCCAAGCGTGCTCACCGGTGGCGAGACCGGCAAAGATGGGATCCACAATACGGGCAGCGCCGTCCACTACATCGAGCGGCGGTGCAAACCGGTGCATGTCGATCTTCTGCTGGGCGAGATGGGCGGGATCCTCGTCGGTGATCCAGCCGGTATCGACGGAATTCATGTGGATGCCGTCGCGCACGTAGTCTTGGGCCGAGGTGCGCGTCAGCATGTTAAGCGCGGCCTTGGCCATGTTGGTGTGGGGATGCTTCGCCGTCTTGTTGCGATTGAACTGCCCCTCCATGGCACTGACCTGCACGATGTGTTTGTCACACGTCGGCGTGCGTAGCATCAGCGGCTTTAGGCGCCCCGACAGCACGAACGGCCCCACGGCATTCACCAACAACACCTCCAGCAATTCCCGCGTGGGCACTTCATCGAGACTGAGGCGCCACGAATTGTGATCGCGCAGATCGACCTGCTGCAGATCGGCGTCGAGCACACCACGCGGGAACAGCTCAACGAGCGCGTTACCGGAATCCGCGAGCGCCTCGGGATCCGCCGATGCAAGCTGCGAGAGCTGCGCTGGCGCCGCCAGACCGGCGTTCCTCGAGGCGTGCCGTAGCACTTCGTAGTCCGCGACTAGCGCCGCCTCAGCCACCGGGAGCAGCGCCATCGCCGCCGCCTCGTCCGCGATCAGGTGCGCGTAGAACGCCGGCGGACGCTGTACCGTCTGACAGGCATTCTGAATGAGAAAATCGAGATGCGGCAGCACCTCGCTGATGTGTCGGGCAAAGGCCTCGACCGAGGGCGTATGGCGCAGATCGAGGCCGTAGATGCTCAGTCGATCACGCCAGCTATTGAAATCCGGCTCCCGCGCATATCGCGCGGCGCAGTCGCGTGGGAAACGGGTTGTGACCACCACGCGGCAGCCGTTACGCAGCAACAGAATGGCCGCGTGATAGCCAATTTTGACTCGCGCGCCAGTGATGAGCGCCACCCGGCCGCGCAGGTCATGCGCCGGTGCGCGCTTGCTGAAGTTGAGGTCACCGCAGGCCGGGCACAGCTGATCGTAAAACGCGTGCAGGGTGGTGTATTCGTTTTTACAGGTATAGCAGACGCGCGGTTTGCGCAGAGTCTCTGGTAGGTCAGCGATAGCGAGTTCGCTGGCAACTTCCGCAGCGACCGGCGCATCGCTTGAGGTCAGCAAGGGCGGCATGGGTGGTGTGAGAAACACCGGCTTTGCACGCAACGCACGGATGCCGGTGCCGGCGCGCAGGACTTCGTCGGCATCGCGCCGCTCGTTCAGATCGCGCTGGCGCAGGCGTCGGCGCAGGCGCAGCTTGGCGGCGGGATCGGGCATCGCGACCTGGCCTGCCAGGCGCAGCAAACAGGCGCGGTCATCGCTATCGCAAATGGCCAGCACGGCGCGGTCACTGACGATGGCCTCAAGCACGCGCAGTGCCGTGGCGAGTTCGTCGGCGGAGAACGTTGGGGGGGTAGACATGGACAATGCGGGCCTGTGGTGCGGTTTTTTGGCGGGTGGAACCCTACCACGCATCCGTGAGACACGTGAGGGTTGAGAGGCGATTGTTCCCTCCCCCCGAAAACAAGACCTAGGCTCGTGATTATCGCCTCTGTTGCCTGCTCCGCCCGCCAGGTCATGGGCGCGTAGGACGCGCTTTTTCAAGCGAACATCGGCCCACATCCACGCCTAGTACGCCATTAAGGCTCATTAACATCTACGTGGTTATTTTTAATAGCCAGGGTTGCCATCCAGGCTGATCTCGGGTGGATCACTGAGAAAAAGGTTTCGCCCTTTCAGGGCTCGACGTATTTTCGGATCTTTCCCAGGGCGTTGCCCTGGGCCCCATCGGCCCAGTGAATTTCAGCCCTGAAAGGGCGGAACCCTGCGGCGCGGAAACCAATTCCATAGCAAGCTTAGCCAAGGCGAATTCGACAATAACGGCTCAGGGGATTGAGGGCATCAAAGGTGCCGCGCGTTTGATTGGGGCCACGGACCTGAGTGGCGGCCGGGTGCCGTGCCAGACGCGGCGACGTGCGGCACTCAGGGGCCGTGGGTCGCGACAAATTTATCGCAGCGAATGCGCGAGCTAAACATGCCTTGAGTTTTCAACACGGCAGCGGCCGCATCGATCATCCCTGGTGGGCCACATAAATACGCTTCAGAGCCGCGCAAATTGCCGCCGGCGCGCGCGAGAACCTCGGTCACGAGGCCGGTCTCTCCCGCCCAAACTGGGGATGATGAGGGCAGGGCAATGGTGGGGATGTAACGGAATCCCGGGAGACAGTCTTCTAGCGCCGCGAGGTCGGGGCCGCAGATGAGGTCGGCGGCGGTCCGTGCGCCATAGTAGAAAACAATCTCGCGGGTGCTGCGTTGTTCGGCGAGCGCACGCAGCATGGACAGTATGGGCGCCATCCCCGAGCCACCGGCCACCATCACGATGGGGGCGCTACCCACCTGCACAGTGAATTGGCCATAAGGCCCGCGCACAGCCACCCGCGTGCCCTCGCGTAACGCGGCGGGCAGCAGCGCCGAAAAACACCCGTCCGGGATTTTCTTGATCAGCAGCTCAATGACCTGCCGGTCGCTGGGTGCGTTCGCCAGCGAGTAGGCGCGCCACTCGTCGGTCCCGGGGACATTCACTTCGACAAACTGGCCGGCATCGAAGTCCAAGCCTTCGTCCCCCTCCAAGGCGAGCACGAGTTGCCAGATGTCCGGCGAACAAGGGGTGCAGGCGACAACCCGCCCCGTGCGGGCCACCGTGGGGCGGGCCGCGTGGAGTTCGGTTTCGGTGTAATCCTCGAGTTGCACTACGATGTCCTCGAGCGGATAAGCCGAGCACAGCAGCGCCATGCCGGCATCGCGTTCATAGCCCATCAGCGCAAAGCCCGAGGCCTGCGCCAGATCAACCTCGCCTTCTACAATGCGCGCCTTACAGCTGCCACACGCGCCGTGTTTGCAGCCGTAACGCAACCCAATGCCATGGCGCAGCGCGGCGGCGAGGATGGTTTCTTCCTCGCCGCATTCGAACTGCAGGCCGAAGGGCGCGAGCGTAATGGAGAAACTCAAGCTGCCTCGACCAACGGCGGCGGCGGTGGCTTTTTGACCACGTAATCGCAACGCTTGATGTCGTCCAGCGTCCACAGGCGCTTGGAAGCTAAGGTGGGTTGCGCGATGAGTGT
>CAIPNE010000190.1 GCA_903866355.1 uncultured Gammaproteobacteria bacterium | reverse complement strand
GCATCATGTCGATTTCGCGGTGCGGTATTCACTGAGCACGAGTGCGGTGGACGTCAATCTGTATCAATTTAAAGGCACCAGCCGAGAGCCCGAATTTGGCTTGCTGGTCAGGGGAGGGCGGGTCCACGCCTTGCAGCCCATCTATCCGCAAATTGATCAAACCGGGCTGGATGCGCTGTGGGCTTGGAATAGCTGGTTGTTCAAGCTCGAGGCGCTGCATCGCACGGGCTTTGGTACGGGTTATGCGGCGGCGGTGGGGGGCAGTGAGTACACGTGGGTGGGAGTAGGGGATACGGCCATCGATTTGGGGCTGATCCTCGAACTGCACTACGACCAACGAGGCGCGCTGGCGACCACGCCGTTTAATCGGGATGTGTTCACCGGGCTGCGGTTGGTGCTGAATGATGCCGCGGGATCTTCGGTGCTGGTTGGTGAGCTGGTAGATCTCTACGGCGCCGGACATTTTTTTAACCTAGAGGCAGAGCGGCGTCTGGGTGACCGCTGGCGGGCCACGTTGGAGCTGCGGCTTTTCGGTAGCCACACCCCGGCCGATCCACTGTTTTATCTGGATCGGGATGATTATTTAGGGGTGGAATGCAGCCGTTTCTTTTGATACGGCAGGACGCAGGTTCCCTGCGGTGCCGAACCCCGTTAATCTTTACTGCTTAGCAGCACGCGAGGCCGGTTTATGTACGAGAAAAATCACCGCCCGGAAGACCGGCATCTCGCCAGCTTATTCGCCAATAACCGGCTCTGGTCGGCTTCGCGCATACGCCAGGATCCCAAATTTTTTTCCCGCCTAGCCTCGCAACAGGCCCCGGCCTATCTGTGGATAGGCTGCTCCGACAGCCGCGTGCCGGCGAATGAAATTATTGGGCTAGATCCTGGTGAGGTTTTCGTCCATCGCAATGTGGCCAACCTCGTGCTGCACTCGGACATGAACTGCCTGTCGGTGCTGCAGTACGCCGTAGAGGTGCTGCACGTGAGTGATGTCATCGTGTGCGGCCACTATGGTTGTGGCGGCGTGTTGACAGCCATGGAGCCGCGTTCGCGCGGTCTCATCTCCAACTGGTTGCGACCCATTCGTGAGCTCGCCGAGTCCCATGCCGACGAATTAGCCAAATTAGATGGCGATAAGCTTAGCGAGCGGCTCTGCGAATTGAACGTCATTCGGCAGGTCCAAAACGTCTCCAATACGACCATCGTCCAAGATGCCTGGCACCGGGGGCAGGTCTTGGCAGTCCACGGCCTGTGCTACGGCGTGGGGGACGGATTACTACGCGACCTGGAAGTCACGCTGCATGGTGAAGACTGCAAAAAGCTGGGGACGCCGTAGCGCCTAGCGCGGGCTTTCGCTACCGGCGTTCGGTCATTTAACATAATACACATTATGCGCAATTGAACGGGCACCCAAGGTAGGCTTACTCACCCAGCGGTAGTTCCGTGCGCGACACCACGGGCTTCAGCGCGAAGCTGGTCTGAATACTAGAAATGCCAGGCACACGCGTGAGTTTGTCCACCAAAAACCGCTCATAAGCTTCCAAGCTAGGCACCACCACGCGCAACAAATAGTCAGAGCTGCCGGTCATTAAATAGCACTCCATGATTTCCGGGAACGACGCCACGCGCTGCTGAAAGGCTTCCAAGGAATCCAGTTCCTGCGAGCGCAGCGACACCTTGATAAAGGCGCTGATCGGCAAACCCACCGCCTTCGCATCGACGATCGCCACATAGCGGCGAATAATCCCAGATTCCTCCAGCACGCGTACCCGCCGCAAACACGGCGACGGCGAAAGTCCTACCCGCTCAGCCAG
>CAIPNE010000189.1 GCA_903866355.1 uncultured Gammaproteobacteria bacterium | reverse complement strand
TTTCAAAAATACGCGCCATTTCTAGGTCGAATAAAGCGGGGTTCAGAAACGCCTCGTGGCGCACGCGGAACACGCCATCGTGGGGACGGTCGTCGATAAAATCCTGTGGGTTTAAAGTTTCAGCGGCAGCGAAGGTCATCGTGAGTCTCTCCCGTGGCAAGCCCGGCGGGCTGCCACATTTGGGGGTTTTCGGCGCTCAGGGCGCGCTGATTTCCTGGATAAACGTAGCCGATTCCATCACCCGGCCAAAATACGGCAGCAGCACGCGCAGGGTGGCTTCGCTGTAATCACCGAGCAGGCGGTCCGTACAGTCAGCCAAAACCACGACGCCGTATTCCCGTTCGCTGGCGCTGCGCGCGGTCATTTCGATGCCGAAATTGGTGGCCAATCCGGCGAGAACTAGGACGTGCCGATTTAGGTTGCGCAGCAGGGTTTCAAATTCGCTACAGGTAAAAGGATCTACTTTGGCGTTGTCGATTTCAAATTCCGGGGCCCCCGGACGCGGCTTGAACGCCTCTAGTGTGGCGGCACCCCAAGTGCCGCGAACGGCCATATTGTGTTCCGGCAGACCGAGCACACGGCCCGAACCGCGCAGATAACCACCGCGGCGCTCGGCGAGTTCCGGATGGCCGGGCCTAAAAGTTTCATTGTGATAAATGATGGGGACACCGTGGGCCCGACACGCGCCGATCACCGCGCCAATCCGCGCTCGGGTGTCTGGGTAGGGCAGCGTGTCGCGGGTAAACGCGTAGCCGGCACCCGCAGGGTCCCAAAAATCGTTCTGGAGATGGGTGATAACCAGCACGATGTCGTCAACCGGGACGGGCGGAAAGTGCTCAGACATGGAAGCTCCCTGCGGCAATATGGTGGGGGATAGTCTATGCGCCCCGCGTCCCTGACTTCACCCCCGGCAAGCGAAATAACGGGTCCTTGGGTCGTTCTGCAACGGCCGGTGATCTCGGCGCTGGACACTCGGCCCGTGCGCTGGTCATGCTGCGGCTCGCACCCGCTTTCAAAGCCCTAAATGTTCCAGAGGACCGCTATGCCAACGCGCCGACAATTTTTGGAAAAAATCGCCGCGGTCGGGGGCTTCAGCGCCGCCTATGCCTCAATGCGCGCGCTCGGGATGACGGGGGAATCTGCCGGAACCGGCGCGCCGCTACGGGTTGCCACGGCCGCACCCGGCACCCGGGTGGCTATTCTGGGGGCGGGCATGGCCGGGCTGGTCAGCGCTTGGGAGCTGCGCCAAGCGGGCTACAAGGTGACAGTTTTGGAAGCGCGCGACCGCGTTGGTGGGCGCAACTGGACGGTCCGGCGCGGCACCCGCATTGAGATGACCGATGGCACGGTGCAGACCTGCCACTACGCAAAAAATCAGTATTTCAACGCGGGCCCAGCCCGCATACCCAGTCACCATCAGGCGGTGCTCGGGTACTGCCGCCGCTTTGGGGTGGCCTTGGAAACCGAAGTCAATCTGTGTCGCAGCGCCTTCATGCGCACGGAGAAGGTGCACGGTGGGCAGCCCTTTCGCATTAGCCAAGCGATGAGCGATACCCGCGGCCACATGACCGAGCTACTCACCAAGGCGATTAATCGCGGGCGCTTGGATGACCAACTCAGCTTGGATGATCGCGACCGCATGGTGGCGTTCCTGCGCATTTACGGCGATTTGAACCACGACGGCGAGTATCGCGGGTCCACCCGCGCCGGCTATAAAATTGCCCCCGGTGCGGCCGACCACAAAGGTGTCGCCCTCGACCCCTTATCCATGCACGAGCTGTTGGATGCCGATTTATGGATCGCCGTGTTGTTTGACGAATTCGTCGATTGGCACGCCACCATGCTCCAACCCGTCGGCGGTATGGACCGCATTCCCAACGCTTTTGAAACCCGCCTAGGGGCCGTGATCAAGCGCGCTCAGGCGGTGCAGTCGGTCCAACATACCGCACGCGGGGTGCGCATCGTCCATCGCGACACCCACACCGGCGCGCTGCACAAGCTCGATGCGGACTACGTTATTTGCACGTTGCCCTTCAATATTTTGGCAGGCATCGAGAACGATTTTGCCGCTCCGGTGCAGACCGCTTTGCAAAGAATCAAATATGACCATTCGCTAAAAATTGCGTTTGAAGCCCCCCGTTTTTGGGAGGATCAGCATATTTACGGTGGCATTTCTTATGTCAAAAACGATACCGGTCTGGTGTGGTATCCCAGCCATGATTTCCACGCACCACGCGGCATTGTGTTGGGCGCCTATGCCAACGGCGAGGCTGCAAAACGTCTCGGAGACTTACCGCTGACGGCACGCATCGCCGCGGCGCGGGCGTCCGTTGAACAAGTCCACCCTGGGTGCTCCGAGTGGTTGGAGCACGGGTTAAATGTCACTTGGGCGCAAATCCCCTACAGCCTTGGGCCGTGGGTGTTGCCATGGGACGGCGCCGAAGGTAACACTGAGGAGGACTTCAAACTGCTCAATCAGCCCGCGGGCCGGGTTTATTTTGCGAGCGCCAATCTCAGCCAAATGCCCGGCTGGCAAGAGGGCGCCGTGTTGTCGGCGCACCGGGTGGTGGAGATGC
>CAIPNE010000188.1 GCA_903866355.1 uncultured Gammaproteobacteria bacterium | reverse complement strand
GAACCGCCACCCGCGACGTGCATCACGCAGGAAAACTCATCCGTGAGGGCGACAAAGTGACCTTCTGGGAAATGTCCGCCAATCGGGATGAACGGGTCTTCGATGCGCCGTTCGAATTCCAGCCCGAACGCAACCCCAACCGACATCTGGGTTTTGGTGCCGGCGTACATTTTTGCTTAGGGTCAGTTCTTGCGCGGCTGGAACTGCGGGTGGTGTTCGAAGAACTGCTCGCCAGCCCGCTTAATTTTGCTCTGGATGGGGTGCCCGTATGGATGCCCAATAACCGGCTAGTGGGTTTAAAGTCCCTGCCCCTGCGGGTAATCGCCTAACGAGAGTGCCCGTGCAGTCACGCTTAGACACCACGCACAGCGGGTGTCTAAGCGCGCACTCCCAGCTTAAATCGCTAGCAACACTAGCTTAGGGCGCAAAGGTCACCGTGACATGTTCGGTATCGAGATACTCGCGCACAGCGCAGAATTTGCCGGCCCGAATGACCATCATGAAGTGGTAGATATTTTGATAGGTACGACCGTTGGTAAATTCAGCGTAAGACTCTGCCTCTACCGATACCCGATCTCCCTCCGCCGTGAGCAACTTAGGTGTCACCCGTAAGCCCTTGGGCGCCATTGGCGTGACTTGACCCAACAGCTTGGCAAATTCTGGCTTGGAATAGGTTCCCGATAGCGCGGTGGTACCAGCCACCCACCACGTGGCATCTTCCGTGAGAAAACCCAACGCATCCTCGTACTTGCCCTCGCTAAAGGCTTGCCAGAAGTGGGTCACTAGTTCTTTGTTAGCTTCGATTCCCATCGTTGTCGCTCCTTGTTAGGTGTGGTCAAACTGTGTCGTGCACTTACCAGCGCCGCCGCGGCGAGGCTGCCGGGACGTTAGAATATGACCGGTTCTAAGCGTGTTGCCAACCGTCGAGACAGTCCCCGGTTTGGCACAACGGTTCGCCTAGCCAACCGCAGCGGGCCACCATCATTGAGTCCGCGCAGCGCCAATGGGCGGGACTCTTCATGAGTTCATCAATGCGGCCGATCGAGATGTCGAGATCCGTGGAGCATCCTCGCAGCACCAACGCGGGAAAAGCACTGGCGCAGCCAAACAACGTGCTTGCGCAGGGCGGTGCCGGGTAGTGCGACAGCCGCCGATCACCAGCTAACGCGTCCGCAGGTGAACCACGCCATTGAAAAACTCCGCCAAGACCATGGCGAGACTAACCACCCAACAAGCGCCCCTGCAGCGTCTCAGCTGCTGGCAAGATCCCGCTGAACGGCGCGCGCGTTGGCAGCCGCCACATCGGTCATCAGGCGGGCCACGACCAAGCGCATGAGATGGAATCCCAGCTTGGGATTGACGAAATACAGCTGCGCCATGCCGTCGGCGGACAGGGTGTGGAGGGTGCAATCTGTGTCGCAGGTGATGGTGCCGGTGCGGCGGTTATCGGGCGAAAACAGGCCAATTTCACCCAATAGCGAACCTTCGCCCAGCACCACATCGTGCTCTTTCAGGCGCAGCTGTCCCTTTTCGACATAGACCATTTCGGTCGCCACATCACCCTTGTTCCAGAGGGTTTCACCCGCCTTGGCAAAGCGATGTTTCATGTGTGGCAAGAGCCAGCTAGCGACCGGGGAATCGGCTTTGGCGTGCTCCATCGACGCGATCAGTTTTTTGATCTGGAGCACTTTTTTGATGTTGATGGGGATCATCGCCAGATACAGGATCATCGTTGG
>CAIPNE010000187.1 GCA_903866355.1 uncultured Gammaproteobacteria bacterium | reverse complement strand
CGGGAAACCAAGCTCGTCGCGGGCGTCGTGCTGTTTCTTATCGTGGTGTCGATAGGCTTGGCAATCCGGGTGGCGCTGGCCCAGTTGCGCCTGCTGCTGATGCCGCGCCTCGCCAGTGTGCTGGTCATCGTGATTGGTCTGATGCTCACCATCAGCCTGATTTCGGCCAGCCTTGGCATCGAGCAGGGGCTGTCGGTGGCCCTCTTCCCCATGGTCATTCTCACCATGACCATTGAACGCATGTCGATCGTCTGGGATGAACGTGGACCCGCCACGGCGATCAAGGAATTTGCAGGCAGCCTAGTTGTGGCTATCGCAGGGTATTTTGCGATGACCGAAGAACACTTGGTCTATCTGATGTCGGTCTTCCCGGAACTGCTGCTGGTGGTGTTAGCCGGCTGCCTCGCGTTTGGCGCCTATACCGGTTACCGCCTGAGTGAAATCCTGCGCTTCAAAGATTTGGCCGGGCGCTAAGTCAACCATGTTGGGCACCCTGCTGGCCTTACGCGAACACGGCATCCTTGGGCTCAATGCGCGCAATCGCGATTACATCATGCGGCACAACCCACGCCGCCGTTACCCCTTGGTAGACGACAAACTGGCCACTAAGCGCCTGGCACTCGCCGCGGGAATATCCGTCCCCGAACTGTACTGCGTGTTCGCCACCCAGCACGATGTAAAAAGCGTGACCGAGCGACTCCGCGCCCACCCAGACTTCGTGATCAAACCGGCCCATGGCAGCGGCGGTAATGGGGTACTGGTGATCGATGGTCGCCGTAAAGACTTGGTCGTGAAACCCGATGGTCGGGGCCTAAAACCCGATGAATTGGCCTTCCATGTCTCCAATATCCTGAGCGGCGTTTACAGCTTGGGCGGTGTGCCCGATACCGCCATGGTGGAATATCGCGTGCGCGTCGACCCCATATTTGACCCCGTGAGCTATCAGGGGGTGCCCGACATCCGCCTACTGGTCTATCGCGGCATACCCACCATGGCCATGGTGCGCCTGCCCACCCGCTTGTCTGACGGCAAAGCCAATCTCCATCAAGGGGCGGTCGGCGTTGGCATCGAGATCGCAACCGGCAAGACCTGCCATGGCGTCTGGCAAAACCGCTCGGTAGACGAGCATCCCGATTCTGGCGGGTCGCTGTCGCACATTGCGATTCCCAACTGGCCCCAGCTGCTGGACTTGGCTGCGCGTTGCCACGAACTGACCGGGCTGGGCTATTTAGGGGTCGATATCGTCCTTGACCGCGTTCAGGGGCCGTTACTGTTGGAGCTCAATGCGCGCCCCGGGCTGGGGATTCAAATCGCCAACCGGCGTGGTCTGCGGCCGCGCTTGGAGGCCATCGACCGTCTCCCATGCATCCCCACGACTGCCGCTGAGCGCGTGGCGCTCGCCCTGGAACTCTTCCACACGCACTAACGGCACACGGGGTTAGCGAAGGCTGCAGCGGCCGTTAAACGTCGAAATTCCAGTCTTGACTAGCGTTAGGCTCCGAGAATTCGTTGCCTTGTTTATATTGATAATAATGTTATGTTGTAACAACTTCATGACCTCTCGTTAGATTAATTTTGGACAATAGAAAAATGCCACGCACAAGCAAACTCCTCGCCAACACCATTACTGCGGCACTGTGTCTAGGTGCCAACATCGTTCACGCCGAGGACGAAAATCCTTGGTTGTTGGGTAACTGGGGTGGCCAGCGCGCCGCATTGGCCGAAAAAGGACTGAGCTTTGAGGTCGTCACGACCGTCGATGTGCTGGCCGACGTCTCGGGTGGTTTACGGCGGCGTACGGCAACACCCGCCACGCTCGACGCGGTGATGACACTCGATACGGGTGCGGCCGGCTGGTGGCAAAACGGGACGTTGAATGTCTATCTTTTGGGTACCGCTGGCGCCGACACCAACGACAACGTGGGCGCACTGCAGATTGCCAGCAATATCGAGGCGCCAAACACTTTCAAAGTCTACGAGGCTTGGTACGAGCAACGTTTTTTTGACGACAAATTCAGCGTATTGGTGGGCCTGCACGACTTAAACAGCGAATTTTACGTCACTGACTTAAGCGGGATGTTTATCAACAGTTCTCTCGGTATCGGCCAAGAAATTGCCCAAGTGGGCGCCTCTATGTGGCCCACGACCGCCGTGGCCGGACGCCTGCGCTTCGCCCCCACAGAAAGCACCTACATCCTGGGTGCGGTCTACGATGGTGTACCCGGCGACCCGAACGACGCCTACGGCACTCACATCCAATTCAACAAAGGCGACGGGGTGCTTACCATCGGCGAAATTGGCGTCACCGGCGGGGCGGTTGGGAGCGCTGGCGCCGAGCGCTACTTCAAGCTGGCCTTTGGCGGGTGGAATCAGACCCAATTCGACAACATGATCACCGGCGCCCGCGAGGACAACACCGGCTTCTACACCGTTGGCGAAATGGATTTATGGCGCGGCGAAGACGGCCGTGGTTTAGGCATGTTTGGCCAGCTGGGTTTTGCCCAAAGTGACCGCACGCAGACCGACTTCTACGGCGGCGGCGGGGTTTGAACTGGACCGGCCCCTTCGCCAGTCGCGCCGCGGACGTGTTCGGCGTTGCTTATGCCCAGGCTCGTAACAGCGATGATTTCCTCCACGCCAATCCGGGGTTTGAAAACGCCGAAACCGTGGTAGAAGTGACCTACCAAGTCGCCGTCATGCCCGGCGTAATGGTGCAGCCTGACCCGCAGTACTTCATCGATCCGGGTACCGATCCGACCATCGACGATGCGGTGGTCGTGGGTCTTCGGGTCCAGATAGAACTCTAGGCGCCCGCCCCTGTCTTGCTGCCACCCAAGGTGGCAGCAAAGGTTGCCGCCCCGGCTTAACGGCACGGCGCGGCACTCGCCAGCGTCGCACCGATTGCCGACGTTAGATGACCGATACGCGTGGTGGCAACCATGGCGCAGGCCGCCGATGGACAGCGCCGTCGCGTGCCCATCCCTGCCGAATAGCCGGCTCCCGCCTTAGCACTCAACTGCCAACACCCACTGAGCCCCCCGCGCCCACTGCCTGTGAGTGCCAAATATTTGTGCTAGGTGAAAAACCGACTTTGGCTGACGACAGGGGGAGGAAGGGCGACACGCGGCACCATGGTCTAGCGAAGGACCACGCTAGCAACGGCGGTGCTGCGCAAACAGACCCCACGCGACGCTCGAGTTTGCCCAAGAAGGCGGCTATCGTGGCCCCTCCCCGCCCGGTTAATGGGTTTACCCGTAGCACGCTTTTTTTTGGAGAAATCTCACTGATGAAACACAAGATCTTGATCTTAGTTGCGGCACTGGCAGGACTGCCTACCGTCGCACTCGCGCAGAACGCTCCCACCGGTGCCATGGTGCTAGAAAAAGGCAAGGACGGAATTCGCGGCACGGAAACCATTACCGTGGAAGGCGCCATTACGGCCATCGATCCAACCAGCCGGCGCGTGACCATTAAAGGCGGTGCGGGCAACGAGGTGTCGATGGTCGCCGGTCCCGAGGTGAAAAATTTTGCGCAATTGAAGGTCGGTGATT
>CAIPNE010000186.1 GCA_903866355.1 uncultured Gammaproteobacteria bacterium | reverse complement strand
TCGCGCGCGCCAAGGGCCTTGCGCGTCGCGACGCAAGTCCGGAGCTGAGCCCGCAATTACTGTTGGGCGGGTTTTACTTGGCGCTCCAAGACGTCGTGCTCGCAACTCACGAAGACATCGTCGCTGTACGGGTAGCCATCGAGGAAAGCGGATTACGACAAGGATTGGTTGGTGCAGCGCCTGTGTCCCCCATTACCGGCGAGCAAATGCCACTCAATCCGCGCCTGCAGACCATCATGCGGGATTCTGTCGAGTCTATTGAAGCTCTAATCGATGCTCTGTTGGTAGCGGCCGCCAGCGAAACGGAAACCGAGTCGCAACTGCTGAATACCATCGTCCGTCGTGCCTCGGCACATGCCCGCAAGCGTGGCTTGCCAGAGGTGGAGTCGTCACTATTCGCGGTGGTTACGCATCATCTCTACAAGGAAGGACAACTAATCGCCGCACCAGGGCTCGCGTCGCATGTCGCACTGAATAAGGAAGCCATGCGCATACTTCTGGCCCAAGTGGGCGAAGTTGCCAACGAAGAAGCAGAGCCACTGCCACTCGCAAAGCCACTCCAACAGGCTATCGACTCAGTCAATGCGCCCCATGCGAGAATCGTTGTCGCACTCAATGTTGGCCTGAGTCTAGGAGCCATCCTCCTTGCCAAGCGTCACGTCGCCTACCATGAAGCTGGCCACGCGGTCGCAAGCTACATCCTCTGCCCCGCCGTGCCAATCATCCAACTCTCGATAGTCGATTCGGATGGAGATTCCGGCTACATGCGTTTCGATCCAACCGCTCCAAGCTATTCGAAGAATAGAGTTCGCGGGCGTTATATCAACGATTTTGCTGTATTACTGGCGGGTCGTGCTGCTGAGAGATTGGCATTCGGTGATAACGAAATTGATGCCGGGGCGGTGTCGGATTTGGCACGTGCCACGTCCATGGCGTGGGACTTGATTACCGGCCTCGGCATGGATTCGGAATTCGGACCCGTACACTTGGATTCGCTGATTGATAGGCTCGAATGGAAGTCCGGCTGGCTATTGGAACAGGCGCAGCGACGACTCGTGGCACACCTGAAAGCCGCAGAGGAACGTGCACTGCAAATATTGAAAACCCATTGGTCGACCGTTGAACGCGTGGCCGACGCGTTAGTGGAAAAGCAACTGCTGGACTCGAACGAAGTCATGTCGCTACTGGTCGACGGCGGGCTTCGCGGAATACCTGAAGCAAAGTTCGTGCGGAGTATCGCTCAACATCGCGAAGTGACATTTGCAAGCGAAGCCGGCATCTGCGAAACCCGCGAAGGCCCGGTACGCCACGAAGCAAGCGATGCCATCGTCCAAGGCGCACACGGAGAAATATGGCCTATCGCACGGGCACGGTTTATGGCTGCCTATGAACCAACCGGGAGCGCGACCATGGGGGAACCCGGCATCTACCGTAAAAAGCCCACAGACGTACTTGCCCTCCAGTTAACAGAGTTTCGACACCTGGTTCTCTCTGGGGGACGCGGCGCTCTCGAAGGGCAAGCTGGAGACTGGTTAGTGGACTACGGCAATGGCGATATGGCCGTGGTTTCTGCAGATGTCTTTTCACAATACTACGTACAGGGAGGCGAAAATGGACAGTAAAGCGATTCTTCAAGAGTGGCTCGATTCCCGTGGGTGGGATGACGAACTGATCGTCAGCGACGACGGTACCGAGGTATCACTACGAACTGGAATTGAACTTGATGAGAATTCGTGGAATTTGTTTGTCGATGCCAATAATCAGTCATGCCTCGTCGGCTTTTTCCTCTATTCATCTTTCAAGGTAAAAACGGCGAAGCGAGCAGAGGCTTGTCTCCTGGTAAACGAAATTAATGACCGCATGCGACTTGGGCGATTTGTGGTTCGCGACAACGGTCAGATCCAGTATCGGCAGCAAGTCGACTTCGAGGCCGCCGAACCGACGAGCAGGTCCATAGAACTGATGGCCGTACCCGCATTTTCGTTCTGCGAAACTTACAACAGTACACTCGCCGCGGTTGCTTTAACCAAGCAGACGGCGGCGGACGCCATCGCCGAATTCGATGCGGTGCAAGCCGAAAAAGCTGCCGCAGCAGCGAGTGAAGATGCCGAAGATGATGAAAGCGATGGCGCAGCTGATGACGCCCCCCGAATGATGTAAGCCAGCCAGTGCAAGTCGCCCACGCCATCACCGTTCCAAATCCACTCGGAAGTCCGAGTGTCCTGGAGATTGTGGTGGGCGACGCAATAGCCGTCGGGCCCACTGAAGCTGTCGATATCCTTGCCATTTCGTGCTTCAAGGACGACTACCTACCGACTCCCGGAACCTTGGTGGGAAAGCTAAAAGACCTGGGCGTATCGGTTGGTGAACATGCCAAGCATAAGCACCAAGACTTTTTGGACGCTTGGCAAACCTGGATCTCAACGCCCATTTCCACGCCTATCCGAATTGGCCGGCTGGCGTGTTTCGAGCATGGCTCTGGCGTCGACCCGGCCGCCGTCGTAGGCAACGTGTTCCGGGCTATCCGGGAGTTTCTGCTGTCGTCTGTGGCTTCCGAAATTGGCGTTTTGCGTCTGCCGCTTCTCGCAACCGGCGACCAGCAAGCGAACCGCAGCGAAATGCTCGAGGCTATCATCACGCAGGCGTACACCCACTTGCGGGCGGGCTTGCCTGTCGCAAAGGTACAAGTGGTCCTCTACGACCGTGAGCCCCACCTACACCAACTGTTGGTGGAAGCAGGAATAAGGCTGGAGTCTTCGCGTGCGGACTGGGCGACTTCTATGCTTTCTACAAACCCTGAACACGATTTTTTCATCAGTTACCGTAGAAAAGAAGCAAAATTTGTCCTCTCCGTCGTGGAGCAACTTCGCTTGCTGCATTCGTCCGTGCGAATTTTTGTCGACCAGGACGCCATCCCCATGGGGTCGTTCTGGAAACCACGGTTGGTTCAGGAAATTCATAGAGCAAAGCGAGCACTTTGCTTCATTACCGACGACTACCCTGATTCAGCCGAGTGCATGGACGAGTTCCATTCAGCCCTTTGCTGTTCAAGGTACCGGGCCGGCTTCCTGGTGCCAATCCTGAGCCTGAAAAACCGCGACTTAGAAACACTCCCCAGCAGCATGCAAAAGGTCAATCTTCTGCCC
>CAIPNE010000185.1 GCA_903866355.1 uncultured Gammaproteobacteria bacterium | reverse complement strand
TGGATGACTTCCGTCCCTGGGGTATTTGCCGCCGGCGATATGCAACGTGGCCAATCGCTCATTGTTTGGGCCATTGCTGAAGGTCGTGCCGCTGCGGCGAGCATCGACCGCTATCTCATGGGGCAGACTGACCTGCCGTCACCGGTTGCCTGAGCCAACGCCGGCGGTGTCCACACTCGCAAACGACCGCTTCCTGCGCGCGTTGCGCCGCGAACCGGTAGATCGCACGCCGGTGTGGATCATGCGGCAAGCGGGTCGCTACCTCCCCGAGTACCGGGCTACCCGCGCGCGCGCTGGCGATTTCCTAACGCTGTGCAAAACACCTGACTTGGCGTGTGAGGTGACTTTGCAGCCACTCGCGCGTTTTCCGCTAGACGCCGCCATTCTTTTCTCCGACATCCTCACGATTCCCGATGCCATGGGCTTGGGCCTGTCCATCGACGAAGGGGTCGGCCCTAGGCTCGCCAACCCCATCCGCAGCGCGCGCGATGTTGCCCGCCTCGGCGTGCCCGATCCAGAGCGCGAACTCCGTTATGTCCCCGATGCCGTGCGCGTCATCAAGCGCGAACTCAATGGGCGTGTGCCGCTGATCGGCTTTGCGGGCAGCCCTTGGACGCTCGCCACCTACATGATCGAAGGCGGCGGCGGCGATCACGATTTCAAGCGTGCCAAAGCATGGGTCTACGACGAACCGGCGCTCTTGCATCAACTGTTGGCGGTGCTAACCCAATCGGTTATCGAATATCTCAAGGCCCAGCGGGCGGCCGGCGTCGACGCCATCATGGTGTTCGACACCTGGGGCGGTGCTTTGGCGGCGCAGGCCTATCATGAGTTCTCGTTGGCCTACCTCGCGCAGATCGTGAGCGCGCTAGGAAATAGTGTGCCGACGATTCTTTTCACCAAAGGTGGTGCCCCGTGGCTGGAGGCCATTGCACAAACGGGTTGCAGCGCTGTGGGGCTGGACTGGACGGTGAATCTCGGGGATGCACGGCGTCGCATTGGTGAGCATTGCGCGCTGCAGGGCAACCTTGATCCGGCGGTACTGCGAGCCTCAATCCCCGTGATTGAGCGCGAGGTCGCCAACACACTGGCCGCCTACGGCCCGGGTCCTGGCCATATCTTCAATCTAGGCCACGGCATTACCCCCGACATCAACCCCGACCATGTCGCCGCCTTGGTGGCCGCGGTGCAGCGCGGCTAAAGCGGCTGGATCAATCGAGTAACAAGCGCAGCGGCTTCATGGGCGAACTGACAAAACCGTGGCGGGCGTAAAAACGCTGTGCCCCGATGTTGGTTTCGTCGGTCAATAGCGTCACGCGGGCGCAGCCCTGAGACCTCGCATGGGCTATCGCATGGCGGAGCAAACCGGATCCAATGCCTGCCCCGCGATGGGTCGGGGCGACGACCATGTCTTCGAGTAGTGCCACTCGCGCACCCAGCGCAGTAGATATCGTATACAACAACCCAACCATACCGATGGCACGTTCGCCCGCGTGCGCCACCAGTAGGTGGCCAATCGAGGGGTTTTCAATGATGAGGCTCAGCCCGCGACACTGCGCCGCGTGGTTGGGAACGAATTCCGCTTCTTGCGCAAACAACGTCGACAGCAAATCTGACAGGGCTGGCACATGGCTGGCGCTCGCCACGGTAATGCGGAGCGCTGGAGCGTCCGTCATGTTGTGGCCCGCTTTGGCACGCCTTTAATGCGCGGCCAGACTACGTATCTGGCGTCGCGACTCCAGCCAGCGACGCACTCGGTTGGCATCACCGATGGGGGTTAGCTTGCCGGCACCATCGAGCAACACCAAAATAAGCGAGCGTTCGGCGACCCGCGCTTTCATCACCAGACAGCGTCCTGCTTCGGACGTGTAGCCGGTCTTCGACAACTCAATGTGCCACTCGGGGCTTTGGGACTGCACCAGTCGGTTGGTGTTTTTGAAAATTTCCTGGCGGCGTCCTCCCAACAAACTCACTGTCTGGCCCGTGGTCGTGGTGAATTCACGGATCAAAAGATAGTTGCTCGCCGCACGCACCATGAGCGCCAGATCGCTCGCCGTCGAGAGATTGCGGGGATTCAGCCCGGCGGGGTCGGCGAAACTCGAATGCTGCATGCCTAAGGCTTTCGCTTTGGCGTTCATGGCATTAATGAAAACCGCCCGACCGCCCGGATAGGTACGTGCCAGCGAGGCCGCCGCGCGATTCTCCGAGGACATCAGCGCCAAACGCAGAATGTCGCGGCGCGGCAGGCGACTACCAACGACCAAGCGCGAGTGGGTACCTTTCAATCGGTCTACATCTGCCGCGTCAATCGTGATGGTCTCTTGCATGGGCAACTGCGCGTCTAGCGTCACCATCGCCGTCATGAGTTTTGTGATTGACGCGATGGACGTCTGATCGTCCGGGTTACGCGCCATCAGCACCTTGCCGTCAGCCTGATCAAGCACCAACAAAGAGACCGACTGCATACCCAGAGCCCGGGGATCGATAGCACCGGCGGCCAGCAGTGGCGTGATAGCCGGCGCCGCCGAGGGTCGCGGTGGGTTGGTTTTACGAACAGCTTTATGGTGCCGTTTGGGCGTGCCCTTCTGCACCACCGCTTTTCCAGTGGCCGTAGGTTTGGTCTTACTAACCACTTTGCGCGTCGCCGTGGTGCCGGTTTTGCGCGTCGCCGTGGCGCTGGTTTTGCGCGTCGCCGTGGCGCTGGTTTTGCGCGCCGCCGTGGTGCCGGTTTTACGCGCCGCCGTGGTGCCGGTTTTACGCGCCGCCGTGGTGCTGGTTTTACGCGCCGCCGTGGTGCTGGTTTTACGCGCCGCCGTGGTGCTGGCTTTAGGTTTGGTTTGCGGGCGCGCGGCAGGATCAGAAGTTTGACTACGGGTGGCTGCTACCGGGTCTGGCGGTGCCACAGATATTGGCTGCTCAGCGCGAAGAGCGGCAGAACCGAGACTAAACGCCAGCAAAAGACCCCAGGTAACAAGCCGCATTCAGCCTCCGCGCAGCGTGACGAGGATCGCCACTTCAGAAAATATCAGGCAATAGTTTACGTTCTCCTGCCACGCAGGTCGCCCTTTTAAGGCAGATTTTTTTGCCATTAGATTGGCCCCGAAACCCGCCTGCGAAGTCCGCTTAAAACCCCCACCAGTAGCAGCGCCAGACACGACACTAACGCCGGCCACGCACCGTAGCGCACAAACGGTGTGACGCCTACGCGCGGCTGCGCAGCGCCGGTCACCACGACGGGCACAAACTGCGCCGAATGCGCCAACACCTCACCGCGATAATTGATAATCGCCGAAATGCCCGTGTTAGTGGCACGCAACAAATCTCGCCCGTTTTCCAACGCCCGCACCCGGGCAATTTGTAAATG
>CAIPNE010000184.1 GCA_903866355.1 uncultured Gammaproteobacteria bacterium | reverse complement strand
GGCCCCACCGAGGCCACGGTCTACGCCAGCGCCTGTCGAATCACCCCCGAGGTCCTGGGTAAAGATTATAAACCGGGCCTGTCGGCCCCCATCGGACGCCCCCTGAGTAACGCCGGCTGTCTGATCTTGGACCTTGCGGG
The DNA here is from genome assembly GCA_903866355.1 of uncultured Gammaproteobacteria bacterium. GTDB lineage: Bacteria > Pseudomonadota > Gammaproteobacteria. Next base: position 4,651 of record CAIPNE010000184.1, on the reverse strand, counting down.
CAGGCCGGTTGCACCCGGTGAGCGCGGCGAGTTGTATATAGCCGGCGTAGCGGTGGCTCGCGGCTACTGCCATGCCCCAGAATTGACTGCCAAGGCCTTCGTTCAACTCGCCGGGGTGGGCAGAACTTACCGTACCGGTGATATCGCCGCACTGCGCGAAGATGGCGAACTGCTGTATTTCGGTCGCAATGACGACCAGTTCAAAATCAGGGGCCTGCGGGTCGAGCCCGGGGAAGTCCAGGCCGCACTGCTGGCACATCCTGCAGTATCCCAAGCCGCGGTCACCTGGTTCAGAAAAACCAACGACACCCTAGCTGTCGTCGCAGTCGTGGTCACCGTGCCGGGGCACAGCGCCGATCCGGAGGAGTTGCGGGCTTGGCTAGGCACGCGCCTGCGGCCGCAGATGATTCCCGAGTGCCTGTTGTTCCCGCCACAGCTGCCGCAACTGCCAAACAAGAAAACCGACTACGGGCGAATCCGCCAAGAGGCGATGGCTTCTAGGCCAGTAGCGCAGCCGGTGTCAGCCCTGCGCAAAACCACGCCGACAGAGTCGAAATTGATCGAGATCTGGGAGAACATCCTAGAGATTTCCCCAGTGACAACCAGCGATCATTTCCTTGGCATTGGAGGTGATTCACTGGGTGCCATGCGCATGCTGGCGCGGGTTGAACGCGATTTCGGCGTTTCGATTTCAATTGGCGAATTTTTTGAGCATCTTCAGCTCGAACAACTAGCGAAGCTTGTAGATGGCGAGGGCGCGCAATTTTCCCAGCCCAATTTTGTATTTCCCCTGCACGAGGAGACCAATGAACGCCCGCTGTTTTTCAGCGACATCGACTTGAGGATGGCAAGCGGCGGGCGCTGGACAATTCCGTGCCCGCTCTACGGCATAGCGCACTGGGCTCAGGAGGCCGAATTCCTCCACGCCCGGTCGGTAGCCGATCTGGCGCGCACCCACGTGGTGGCTATTCGCCAAATCCAGCCCTTCGGACCCTATCGCTTGGGTGGGCAGGAGTTCGGAGGCGTGGTGGCACTGGAGATCGCCCGCCAGCTGGAGTTCCAGGGAGAGCAGGTGGAGTTCCTGTTTCTGCTCAACCCGAGGAAGCCGGGCACTGTCGATCCCGACCACAAGCTGCCTTTACAGCCGGCGCCGCCCTCGCTGCTACAGAAGCTGGGAAACTGGCTGCGGCGCAACCGCCTGTGCAACTGGATCAATTACCAGGCGCATCACATCGGTGAAGCGAGAAACAACCACCCCGCTGCCGCCAGCACCCTGCCCCCCAGCCACCGGCCCGCCTTCTGGGGACACGAGCGACGCTTGCGCACGGCCTATGTGGCAAGGCCCTGCTCCGCAGCGCTGCTCGCCTTCTTCACCGAGCCCGGTCCGACCTATCACGCCTGGGCGCAATTGCTGGGGCCGGGCGGGCGCTGCCAACTGCTGCCGGCGGGTGAAAATGACATCTATAGCGATACCTGCAGGGCGCTCTGGCTAAGCGCGCTGCAGGAGGAGCTGGCCCTTTGGCAGACGGAGTCGGTGAGGCCCACGGACCGATAGCAACCTCGCAGCCAGGGTATTTTGCGACGAATGCCCTCGGGACAAAAAATCGGGCTGCTAATGGACTGTCCACCATCGGCTAGAACAAACCGAGGCGGCAATAGATCAGCGGCAATAGATCAGGGACACCCACAATAGATAGTAAGTCAGGGACACCCACGCTCCTACAACTCGCAGTAAGTCAGGGACACCCACGCTCCTACAACTCGCCGCCCTTGAATGCATGGCTCCGCCCCACTAGCTTGAGTGGGCCGGCACGGACGCCGGTGCAAATTAGGAGGTGCTGGGATGACTCGCCCACGCTCGACACTGGTGTCCCTCGCCGACACCCCCTACTACCACTGCGTCGGCCGCTGCGTCCGCCGGGCCTTTCTGTGCGGTGACGATCCGGTCTCCGGCAGGAACTTCGACCATCGAAAGGAGCACATTCGGAAGCGCCTAGCGTGGCTGACAGACACCTTCGCCATCGATATTTGCGCCTACGCGTTAATGTCTAACCACTACCATCTGGTGTTGCGAATCGACGCAGCACGCGTACAAGCTTGGACAGACTCGGCCGTTGTCGAGCGTTGGCGGCGCTTGTATACGGGGCCAGCTTTCACCACGGCTTATCTGTCGCACCAGCACCTGGAGCCTGCGGAGCAGGCACGGCTCAACGAACTCGTGCCCGTCTGGCGTCAACGCCTCGCTGACCTGAGCTGGTTCATGCGCTGTCTCAACGAACACATCGCGCGCCGCGCCAATGCCGAGGACGGCTGTACCGGTCGCTTCTGGGAAGGACGCTTCAAATCGCAGGCACTGCTAGATGAAGCAGCGTTGCTGGTGGTGATGACCTATGTGGATTTGAATCCGGTGCGCGCCGGGCTCGCCGCCTCTATCGAAGAATCGGCATTCACCTCGGGTCAGCAACGGTTGCTCGCCGTGGCCAAACCAGACCGCCCAGCCGACTCACCCAGTCCCCGCCTGCTGCCGTTCGCCGAGGCCATTCGCGGTAACGAAGACGCTGGCCTGCCCTTCAATCTGCAGGACTATCTGGACCTGCTCGACACGAGCGGACGTGCGGTGCATCCGCGGCGACGCGGCCTTATCCCCACTGCGACGCCCAAGCTGCTAGCCGCGCTGGGTCTCGAAACCCGCGACTGGCTAGCGACGGTTTGCGAACTGCCTGCCCGCTTCCATCTTTTCATCGGCGCCCCGCACCGGCTGCGAGCGGTCGCGACCAGAAATGGCTGGCGATGGGTGCGCGGTCACGCGGCGGCACGGCGTCTTTATGCGCGGGCGAACGAATAACATCGCCGCCCTGTTTGGTTTGAAGATGCGACTAGGGAGAAACCCTCGCGCGCTACGCTAGTTGTCGCGGCGAGCAGGCGTTCTGTCTAGCGACTTATTATCCACGGGGTGGTCGAAACTGGCGGTGCCTGGCCAATTCCGGGGCTGTGGAAACCTAATAGGGGGAAAGCGCCGCGCGTTACGCTGTCGCACGCGGCGGGGGAACTGGCTTAGGACGGAAATTCGATGGGTGTCCCAGATCCTCGCCGCAGATCCTCGCCGCAGATCCTCGCCGCAGATCCTCGCCGCAGATCCTCGCCGCAGATCCTCGCCGCAGATCCTCGCCGGGTCCAAATCCTCGGGTGTCCCAAATCCTCGCATCCCAAATCCTCGCAAATCCTCGACGCGCGCCGCCAGCTGCGCCATTTCAGGCAAAGCCGGCACATGGCCCGCCGGCATTCAGCGCGTCCCGGCGGCCCCAACCGCTGCGTGCGTCCAGTCATGGCAGGCGCCACAACGGCGCACCGGCCCGCTGGCAAAACCTTGCTGCGCTATCCGTGCATGGCAGTCGCGACATAGCGCGTGAAAATCTGCCTGCGCATGCAGCGCTAGTTCAGGGCGGTTCTTGTGGCAGAAGTAACAGGAATCCTGGCCGGTCTTGTCGAAAAAATTGTGATGACAGCTCGCGCACTTCACGGTGTAGTGGTCTTGATGGTCAAACACGATGGCAAGCATCGGGGCGCGCACGATGAGTCGCTCGCGCCATTGATACAACGCGCCGCACACCGCCAGCACCAACAGAACTAAAGACAACGACCGGCGGGACATGGATAGGGCTTTGGCGCAGGGGCGCTGGTCATTATCGGTCGCGCTAACCACACTGCGGCTGCGCACAGAGCGAAGGCAATCGCGAGGGCGACTGCCGGACGCCGACGCCCCACCCGCTCCCTAACTTGGCCCCGGTGAATTTCGGCTAGCGGTGGGATGAGGTGCCAGTAAATCGCCAGCGCGCTCGGCACAGCAACGCTCCACAGCAACACACTACGGCCGGCAAGGTCAGCAAAGTAATACCCCGCACCCAGCAGGTGCCAAATCATCGCGGCCAGCGCTATCACCGACATCACGGCATGCCAGCCTCGCCAGACCGTTTGCGGCCAGCGACGTTTAAGCACAGCCAGTGAGGTGATATTTAGGGTGAACAACAACATCAACGCGGCCAGTCCGGCGAGCATATAGCCGGGCGCAGAGAGCAGCAGGTAATCTAGCGTGCGTGGTTCCAGCCACAACAGCCCACCCACATGCAGGGCGGCAAAGCCGCATAGCCACCAAGCCAGATCGCGGTGCAGGCGCTGCACCACTCGCAACACGGTAACGCTGCGCTGGCGTCTAGCCCACCAGCGGGCCGAGAGCACCGGCAGCAAAGCCGCCCCGCCAACGCACACCACGCCCAGCGTCATCCATAGGTTCCACCAGAAATCGAGGGCTGCCGACGCTCGCAGCGTAATCACCCCCAGCGGCATCAGCGCACCGGCCAACACCACCCACGCCAGTCGGGACGACCCGCTCACTAAACCGGCTTTAGAACGGTGATCAAGCAGCACCTGCTATGACTTTCGCTGCGTTGCGGGAAAATGATTGGCCTCGCGAAAACACCCAAAATCCGGCGCTGGCGGGTAGCGGTTTTTCTATCCCCTAGGCGCTCGCGCTAGCCCCCTGACTGCGCCACCCCTCCCCCCCCCCCGAACGCTGCGGGGGCAACACGGCTGGCACCACAGCATACCGGCGAAGTGCTACCGGCTTCAGAGATTTTTTAAGCCGCATCGTTGG
>CAIPNE010000183.1 GCA_903866355.1 uncultured Gammaproteobacteria bacterium | reverse complement strand
TTGACCGAAAAGATAATCCACGTCGTGCTCGGCGCGCGTGCTTTTTGACAAGATAACCGTCTTGCTGGTGCTGGAGGTGGCGCCGCCCATGCCGTCAATTTGTTTGCCGTAAGGATCAGGACTGCCAATCACGCGCAGTAGAAATTTATCGCGCGCCTCGCCGGGCTGCTGGCAGCGCGTTGGCAGATCCTGCAACCGAAAGAAAACGCCTTTGCTGGTGCCGCCGCGCAGATAAGTAGCGGGCACTTTAATTTGAGGAACGTGGGCCATGGCGGGGTCTCCTTAAAAATAATAGGGGCCGGTGGGGCGTGCCGCACCGACGGTGCAAGCTATTCCGCGTTGAATACGGGTGCGCGTTTCTCGACAAAAGCGGCGACCCCTTCACGGGCGTCGCGGGTTCCGGCGCACGCTAAGAGCCACTGCTTTTCCATTTCAATGTGCGCAGTGAGATCTTGCCCGCCCGCGTTTCGGCAGAGCTGTTTGATGGCTGCCAGCGATTGTGGGGCCGCGTTGTGCAGGCGTGTCACTAACTGTTCTGCCGCAGTCTCGAGCGCGCCGGGTGCGTGGAGTTCATCCACGGCGCCGGCCGCCAGACACTCGGTGGCGGTGATGGCGTCGTTGGTCATTAACCAGCGCAGGGCTTTTATGGCGCCCACCCGGCGTGCCAGAAAATAGGAGGCGCCAAGGTCGGGCGACAGTCCGATGCCCGGATAGCCAGCCCGTAATTTTAGGGTGGTGCTGGCGAGGACGAAGTCTGCGCACAGCGCAAGCCCAATGCCCGCGCCGCCAATAGGACCTTGCACGACCGTCACGACCGGGCACTCCGCGCTGGCGAGTTGGATGAAACCACGATGCAGCGGCTCGAGGGTTTCGGCGATGTAGGTTGCCAGTGAGGCCGCGTTCGCGACCATCCCTTGAATGTCGCCGCCTGCGCAAAACACCCGCCCGAGGGCGCTGATGACAATCACGCGGGGGCGGGCATCGACCACTTGCTCGAACGCTCGTGGCCAGGCTTTGCTTTGCGCATAGCCAATCGTGTTGGCGTGTTCGGGCCGGTCCAGTATCACCCGGCCGATGCCGTGCGCCACCTGCCATTGGATACCACTGTCGCTCCGCACGGGAAGGGTGGTGGTCATGTGGGTTGGCGCGCCATACGGGTAGACCTCAGGTTTCGGGCGGGGCGTTGCTGGCCCATCGCGATAGTCGTCTCAAGCTGTGGTGGCAGGTCATGCGCTGGGCGCAGCGCCTGAGTTCCGCGCGGTCTCGCCATCGCCGAGCACACTGGGCGTCGATCCCACTCACCTCGACGCCCGGGCGCTGCGCGCACAGCGTGGCGCCTACCTCACGCGGGTTGAGTCGCCGCCAAGAAGTCCTGTGCGAAACGCTGCAGCACGCCGCCAGCTGCGTAAACCGATACTTCCTCTGCGGTGTCCAACCGGCTGGTCATCGGCACTTCCAAGCGCTCACCATTTTTGCGTTCAATCACCAAGGTGAGATCCGCCCGCGGCGTGCGCTCGCCCAGCACCGCATAAATTTCAGTGCCGTCGAGGTTTAAGGTTTTGCGGTTAACCCCCGCTTTGAACTGCAGCGGCAGCACGCCCATGCCGATGAGGTTGGTGCGATGGATGCGTTCGAAGCCCTCGGCAGCGATAACTTCCACTCCGGCCAGACGCACGCCTTTCGCGGCCCAGTCGCGCGAGGAACCCTGCCCGTAGTCGGCGCCCGCAATAATGATCAAGGGCTGTTTGCGCGCCATGTAGGTTTCAATGGCCTCCCACATGCGGGTGACCGTGCCTTCTGGCTCGACGCGCGCAAAAGAGCCTTTTTTCACTTTGCCGTCGACCACCGCCATTTCGTTGACTAACTGCGGGTTGGCAAAAGTGGCGCGCTGCGCGGTGAGATGATCGCCCCGATGCGTCGCGTAAGAATTAAAGTCTTCCTCCGGCAGGCCCATCTGGGCGAGATATTCACCCGCTGCGCTGTCGAGCAAAATAGCGTTGGAAGGCGATAAGTGATCGGTGGTGATGTTGTCCGGTAGTACCGCCAGTGCGCGCATGCCCTGCAGCGTGCGCTCACCGGCTAGCGCGCCTTCCCAATAGGGTGGGCGACGGATATAGGTGCTGGCCGCACGCCAGTCGTACAGCGGGCTAACACTCGCTGCCGGGCCCCCTTTTTGTTCGAACATGGG
>CAIPNE010000182.1 GCA_903866355.1 uncultured Gammaproteobacteria bacterium | reverse complement strand
CGGTCGCCGCCCCCCCGGCAGCACCGGCACTCACGCCCGCGCCGGTCGCCGCGCCCCCGGACGCACCGACACTCGCGCCCGCCCCGGTCGCCGCCACCCCGGAAGCGCCGGCACTCACGCCCGCGCCGGTCGCCGCCACCCCGGAAGCGCCGGCACTCACGCCCGCGCCGGTCGCGGCCACCCCGGAAGTACCGGCACTCACGCCCGCGCCGGTCGCCGCCACTCCAGAGGTACCGGCACTCACGCCCGCGCCAGTCGCCGCCACCCCGGAAGCCCCGGCACTCACGCCCGCCCCGGCAGCACCGGCGGCGTCCCCCGTCGTTGGCTACTCCAGTGAGTGGTTACTCAAACAAGCACCTGCTAGCTGGGCGCTACAGTTAATCGGGGTCACCACGCGGTCGGCGGCTGAAAAATTTCTCACCCGTCACGGACTCGCCCAACAGGCCGCCGTGCTGAAGACCGAGCGCAACGGCCAAACTTGGTATGTGTTGCTCTACGGACACTATCCCACGCAAGCCAGCGCGCAGGCCGCCGCCGTCGCTTTGCCGGCGGCATTGCATGGCAGCACCCAGCCTTGGCCGCGTTCGGTGCGGTCGCTGGTTGCGTTGGCGCGTTGATTTGTCCATGCCACCGCGTTTTGCTTTGCCCCAACTAGCATGAGTTTGTCACGGACTTTTATTGACCGGCCCGTGTTCGCGGCGGTGCTGTCGATCACTATTTTCGTCGCCGGGCTGATCGCCATCCCACTCCTGCCGGTATCGGAATATCCCGACGTCGTGCCACCGTCGATCGTCGTCACCGCTAACTACCCGGGCGCCAATCCGAAGGTTATTGCGGAGACCGTCGCAGCGCCGCTGGAAGAACAGATTAACGGCGTTGAAGACATGCTTTATATGTCTTCACAGGCGACGACCGACGGGATGTTGAATCTCACGGTGACCTTCAAAATAGGGACTAACCCTGACCTCGCCGAAACCCAGGTACAAAACCGTGTGCAGCGCGCGTTGCCGCGTCTGCCCCCAGAGGTCCGGCAGATTGGGGTGGTCACCCAAAAGCAATCACCCAACCTCACCATGGTGGTGCATTTACTGTCCACCGACAGCCAATACGACGAGCTGTACCTGCGTAACTACGCGGTGCTGAATCTCCGCGACAAGCTGCGGCGCATCGAGGGCATGGGTGAGGTGATGGTGTTTGGTGCCGGCGATTACGCCATGCGCATTTGGCTCGACCCGCAAAAGCTTGCTGCCCGCGAACTCACCGCTGGCGATGTGGTCACCGCCATCCGGGAACAAAACCAACAAGTGGCCGCCGGCCTGATTGGCGGGTCGCCCGCGCCAACCGAGATCCAGTTTCAGTTACCCGTCAACACGCAAGGCCGCCTAACCACCGAGGCGGAGTTTGGCGCGATTATTTTGAAAACCTCCGCCCGCGGTGGCGTGTTGCGGTTGCGGGATGTGGCGCGCATCGAACTCGCCGCGAGCGACTACTCGCTGCGCAGTCGGCTAGACGATAAACCGGCGATTGCCCTCGTGGCGTTCCAGGCGCCGTTGTCGAACGCCATCGCACTCTCCAACTCGGTGCGTGCGGCGATGGCGGATGCTAAAAAAGACTTCCCGCAAGGGGTCGAGTACAAAATTGTTTACGACCCCACGCGCTTTGTGCAGAAGTCGATCCGTGCGGTGATCACCACTTTGATCGAAGCCGTGCTGCTCGTCGCGCTGGTGGTCATTGTTTTCTTAAAGACTTGGCGCGCGTCGATTATTCCGCTGGCCGCCGTGCCCGTCTCCGTCATTGGCACTTTTGGTGTGATGCTGGTGGCCGGATTTTCCATCAACACGCTCACGCTGTTTGGCCTGGTGCTGTCGATCGGTATCGTGGTCGACGACGCCATCGTGGT
>CAIPNE010000181.1 GCA_903866355.1 uncultured Gammaproteobacteria bacterium | reverse complement strand
TTTTTTTTAAACCAGTGAGTCATCGAGGGGCCCTTTATTGGCTGCGCCCTGAGCAGGGGGATGTGGCTGTCAGTTCGGGGGGATAGCCTACGCCTGCTGTGTTCAGGCTCCGACCGGACCTTGGGTGAGTACCGCAAAGCCTGCCACCCAGGCCGGAATGGCGTGGTATAGCTCGACTCGTGGGGGAGGGGCGCCGAGTGCCGCCATCGCTGCGGCGACCGCCACCCAGCAGCGTATTTCGTGGCCGCCGCGCCCGCCATCGCGCGAAATCTCCGCATCGGTATAAGCGCTCAGTGCGGCGAAATTTTGGGCCTCTAATGCTGCGAGGAACGCGCGATCCCATACCGGGTTAAGCGGCACGTTCTCGCTTTCACCGCTTGCCTGCAGGCGCCCCTCGTCGATGACCCGCGCCTGTCGTGCAAGTCGCGCCTCGGGTGACAAAGCACCTCCGGCGATCAGTCGTTCGCGTACCGCCGGCGCCGCACCGGCCAGTAAGGGCACCGGTGGATCGTGAGAAATCCCGCCTGATCCGACAATCAGGACGCGCTGACCCAGACCGGCCGCAAATTCACCCAGCGCGCGGCCTAGCGCCACGACCCGTGCCAGCGGCGGGCGAGGTGCCGCCACGCAGTTGATAAACACCGGCAAGATCTTGGGCAGCGTTTCCCAGGGGTGAATGAGCTGCAGGGTTTGGGTTAGACCGTGGTCGACCTCCATCCGATGGGAGATGGCCACATCCACCCCGCTGCGATGTGCATGCGCCACCGCCGCTTCGGCGAGCGCAGGATCCCCTGGCAGTGGCCCTTGGGGGGTGTTCCAGTCACCGATGGATTCGGTCACGGCCCCGATGCAGAAAGCGGGCATCAGGCGATAGAAAAATCCGTTGTAGTGGTCGGGGCCAAAGATGAGGATGACTTCGGGTGCGAAGTCTGCAACTTGCTGGCGGACGCGCTCGAAGCACCCATCGATTTCCATTTGCACCGGTGCTGGCGGCGCGTAATAGTCTTTCAGCGGGGTGTGCGAGGCGCAGACCGCCAGCACGCTCATGCGAGGTCTCGCAGAAATTGCAGGTGGATGCGGTTGAAAGTGGGCGCGTCCTCGAACTGTGGCCAGTGACCGCAACGTGGCATGCACACGAATTGAGCCTTGGGAATCAGGCTGGCGATTTTTTCGCCCACGGTGACTGCCGCGGTGGGATCTTTGTCGGTCCACAGCACCAAGGTAGGCGCACGAATAGCCGCCCACTCGGCGTCGGTCAGATTGTTGCGCAGGCGGATTTCCGGGTCTTGCAGGCAGAGTATTTGGGGCATCGCCGCGCGCATCCCCGGCGCTCGGTACACCGCTTGGCGGCAGGCCACGAGGTCGTCGGTGACGCTAGCGGGATCTGCCATCAACCACTCCAAGCGGGCGCGCACGGTCTCCCAAGTGGGGTTGTCCACGGCGGCCATTGTGAGGGTTTTGATTTTCTCCATGACCGCGGCGTCTAGCGTGGCGCCGCCAGTGGTGTTGAGCACCAGACGCCCAAGGCGGGCGGGATATTTGAGTGCAAAGCGAGCAGCCACCCAGCCCCCGAGTGACTCCCCGGAAATATGCGCGGTGGCGCAACCGAGGGTGTCGAGGACGGCGCGCAGATGCTCGACGTACACCGCTATTTCGTAAGGCTGATTGGGCTTGTCTGAGTAACCATGCCCCACCATGTCGATGGCGTAGGTATCAAAATGCTCGCTGTGGGCCAACAAATTACGGGTATAGGCCTCGGCGTGGCCGCCAGTGCCGTGGAGTAAAATGAGCACCGGTGCGCCGCGCGTACCGGCATGTACGTAGCGGGTGCGGATCCCGTCGGCCATGAGATAGCCTTGCTCGAACGCGCCATTGCGCAAATCGGCCCAAAAGCTCTGATGTTGGTGCTCGCTCATAAACTCTCCATGAAGTGATCGAGGTGGTCTAGATAGTACTGCTTGCGGCCGTATTCGCGCTGTACGCCGGCCAGTAGTGCGCCGCGTTCGCCGGCGTAGTTCATTTCGTAGAGTTCATGTCGCGCCCCGAACTCGGTACCACACAGATCCCAAGCCAGCTTAAAAAGCTGCGCTTTTTCTCGGCCGCCGATGCCAGAACCCCGCAGGGAACGTTCGAGATCCGCGCTAATCGGCGCGTTAAACTCCGACAAGCTCACGGGCAGTTGAATGAGACCGCCGCCGCCCAAGCGGCGCAGCATGCCGATAAGTTTGGGGTAAAACACTGGACCCAAGGCGCGACCCGCCTGCAGCGCGAACAAGTCTGGGTACAGCAGGCCGTTTTCCATATCTACGCTGGCCTGTTCTTCGGCCGAGCGCGTGGTGCTTCGAATGACCTCCACACAGGCCACCGCCTCGCCCAATAATTCCATGATCTCTGGCCGTGCGACCACGCCCGCCGCTTCTGCCATCCGCACCAGTACGGCGTAGACGAAGCCGAGTTTTACTTCTAAGCGCGTGTTGGTTTGATGGGCGGTTAATTCGCGCATGCGGGTTTCCCGATACATGCGATTGAGCAGCCCGATGTTCTCGTGCAGGAACACCCGATCCCACGGCACTAGCACGTGGTCAAAGACCACCGTGGCGTCCATTTCATCGAACTGTGAAGACAGCGGGTGGTCATGACGTGCGCCGGGATTGGCGAAGGAGGGACGGCAAAATACCTTCAGGCCCGGAGTGTTCATAGGGATTGCGAACACATTGGCGTGCGCTTCTTCGCCTGGTTGGAAGGTCGGCGGAAACGGCCATACCAAAATTTCGTCGGCGTAAGGTGCCGCGGTCGCGATGCGCTTGATGCCATGCACGATCAGGCCCTCGGCCGTGCGATCGATCACCCGTAAGCAGATGGCGGGATCGCTTTGCTCATGGCGCAGCTTGCTTTTATCCAGTTGCGGATCCAGCAGCGCATGCGTGAGGAATAAATCGTTGCGTGCCACAAATTGGTAGTAGTTCACGATGGCGTCGGCACGCTCGCTAGACAACTCCGCAAAGAAACTCCGCTTGGCGGCCAGTGCCGCCAGCATCACGTTCAGAAAGTCCGGGCTGCGACCCATCATGCCGCACGTCGAACGCGCAAAAATGGTGTAAGCCTCGCGTTTTAGCTGTAGCTGCTCGCGCGTGCGCGGCATTTCAAAAGCGCGGCCAATGCGCTCGCCAAATTCTGCGCTCTCCACAGTGAGCGTGTCGCGATAGCGCTCGTCGTGTTGTAAATCGTAGAGGTTGGCGAGTGATGCTACCGATGCGGCAAACTGAGGGAAACAGGTCACATCGTTAACACGCTCACCGTTGTACCAAACTTCGCGCCCATCGCGCAGCCCGGCTATAAATTGTTGTCCCGTACGGACTGCCATCGTAATAATTCCTGTGGTTAAAAAAAAGGGGGATGCCGAGTTGCCCGGCTTCGTGAACCCGTCTTAGCTAGGCCGCCAGCCCTCACCCATAAACTCCCGACGCAGCGTCGGGGCAAAGCGGGTGAGGCTCACGCCGATCAGCGGCAGGACTTTCTCTACGAGGAGTTCGTTACTGCGTAACAGCGCGTCGATGGGGGCGGGGCCAGCCGAAATCCACGGCACGATGAGGTCGGTCTTGAGCGTGGTGATCATGTGTTCTAGTTTGCGAGCCACCGTGTCGACGGTGCCGCACAGCGAATAGCCGCGCTCACGGACTGCGGCCGGGGTGTTGGGAATAGCGCCTTGTTCGCCCGGGTAGCGCAGCGCCTCGTTGAACCCAAACCAGTCGTGCCAGCGGGTCCAGATATAGCCCAGTCCACGCTCCATGCAGGCAATGGCCTCGTTTTCCGTATCTGCCACGACAATTTCCCGAAAGTGGCCCACGCCAGCGCCCCACGCAAGGTCGCGCCCGGCGGCTAGCGCGGATTGGTGATAGAGGTCGAGACAGCCTTTGGCGGTGGCCTCGATGGGTGAAAAAATCACCGGAATGACGCCTTCTTTTGCCGACCATTCAATCGTGGCGGGGCTCATGGTGAAGGGGATATACACCTCAATGGTCGCGGGGTCCTGCAACGTGGTGGGCGCGATGCCGATCTGCACCAACTGGCCGTTTTCATCCACCATGCCGGGTGCGAGCGCACGGGTGGCTGGGTGATTCCAACCGATACCTGGCGGCGGCAGCGTCCAGTGTTTGCCCTCATGTCGGAACAAACGCTGCGACCACGCTTTGCGGATGATCTCGTAGTGCTCAGTGAATAGTTCGCGGTTAAGACGGTCGTGATCGGCAAAATTGGGGTCGTTCGCGGCGGTGGAATGCGCATTCATTTTTTGGCCGATGGTGGCGACATGCCGAGCCTGATAGCCCCGCGCGAAGCCGGCCATCATCCGGCCACCCGAAAAATGATCCAGCATGGCGAGGTCTTCGGCCAACAGCAGCGGATTGCGTGCCGGGAGCACGTTGCCCATCTGCCCGATGCGGAGTTTTTCGGTCTGCATCGCCGCCCAAGTTCCGAGCAGCACCGGGTTATTGGAAATCTCTAAACCTTCTAAATGAAAGTGATGTTCAGAGAACGCGACAAAATCGAAACCCAGTTCGTCTAGTTGGCGCAACAGGCGTGCGCAGTCTTTCAGACCACGCTGGTAGTAGTTCGGGTTTTGACCCGCATACCCTTGTTCAAACTGCGCCGGCGTCGCCCCGGCGCTCGGCAATAAAAACGAACCCAAGCGTATTTTCATGACGGAACTTCCTGTTTTCTGGCCCGTGCTAGGCCCGCATTGATATATTAGTGTGTAGACTAAATCTTAGCCCCCGCAGGCCGCAAGCTGAGGAACGACCCATGTCTGCCGCGACTGCTACTCGCTTCACCGTACGCCCCTCGCGGCGCCTCACTGCCGGCACCGCGCCGCTGGCGCAGGGCGCCTATACCCACCTCATGCAGCAACTGCTGGAGGGCGATCTAAAACCCGGTGACTGGCTTTCGGTGATGGATATTTCTGCCCAACTCCAATGCAGTCGCGTGCCAGTTATGGAGGCGCTCAAGCGCCTCGACATGGAAGGCTTTGTAGAAATTACGCCGCAAGTGGGTTGCCGGGTGGCGCGCCCGAATGCGGCAGAGGTACAGGATTTTTTTGAGCTGTTTGCTGCGGTGGAAGGGTGTGTCACGGGCTTGGCAGCAGCGCGACGCACGACCGCCGATTTGCCGGCTTTTAAGACGCTGTGTCGGCGCATAGACCTCGAACTAAAAACCGCCGGGCCGCCGGCGGCGCGGGATCCGCAGTATCGGCGCGCAAATTTGGAATTTCACACGATGATTCACGAACTGGCACGCGCGCCGCTGGCGTGTGCGGTGGCGGCAGGTATGTGGGACCGCAGTGATTTTTTTATCAAGGTGGCGTTCGGATCCTTGTACTTCGGCCAGCACGTTCGCCAAGCTCACCTCGCTATTCGGCGGGCCATGGTGTCAGGTGATGCGCAGGCAGCGCAGGCCGCTATTTCGGGTCAACTACGTGCAGTGGGTCGCTTGGTCTCGGAGCGTCTCGCCGCGATGGATCAGACGCCAGATTGAAACGCCAGAAATGCTAGTGCGGTGGCTCGGGGTACTTCGAGCATCGGCACATGCCCGACATCGGGCAGCACGCACAATTGGCTGTGCGGCATCAGGGTGCGCAAGATGGCGGCGCCCGAGACATCCAAAAGTCGGTCGTGGTCGCCCCAGAGGATGAGCGTCGGCCCGTGGAAGGTGCTGACGACTTCTTCCAGCGGCACGGCCGAGCCAAATAAATCTGCAAATATTTGACGGTGAAAATCGCAGTCACGGATCGCACGTGCTGCAAGGACGCGCCGTATAGCGCCAGGGGTATAGGGCGTTTTAACAAAGCAGAGGTTCATTAAACGAGAAAAATTGGCGAGGGTTTTGATCAGCAGCGGATTATCACCTTGCGCCAAAAGTTGTTGAAGTTCGCTTTCTTGGGCGCTGGCAACGCCGGCTGGCGCGAGCAACGAGAGGCTCTGGATTTGTTCCGGATGGCGCACGGCGTAGTGCGCGGCCAGATAGCCCCCCATGGAATTTCCCGCGAGATGAAATTTTTGGATGCCTAAAGTCTTTAAAAAATCTGCTAAGCGCGCTAACTGGGCATCCAGCGTGTAGCTCGCCGCAGGCACCCGGCTGCTGTCGCCGAAGCCGGGTAAGTCGGGCGCTATCACCCGGTAACGTCCCTTGAGTTGGGCGACCATTGGCGGCCACGCGTCACGGTCCGCGCCAAAGCCATGGAGCAACACCAAGGTTTCTCCCGTGCCGCCCTCCAGATAAACGATTTCCTGATCCCCCACCTGCATGCGTTGGGTGCGCAGGCCGGCGGCGCGGCGCAGCAGCGTCATGGCCGCGAGATAAAAAGGCCGCGGCCAGAACTGCCACGCGACTATCCACAAGACAACTACGCTTAGGCCCAATGCGATGGTCATGAGATGGCTGTCCTATCTTTACAGTGTGGCTAGCCTACACGGGCGCGGGAATGCCCGTCAGTCATCCGTGCGAGGCGCGGTTCCCGCCGCTCCTTGGGATGGTGGTGGTAGCCGAAGCCATCACCAAGACCAGCAAACGGTGTCGGGTCTTGAAGGCGTCGGCTGGGGGTACTAGGGTCACGGCCCAAAAACACCCGCGGGGGGGCCCAGCAGTGATAGTGCCTGGGCGCACATCGGCTGCAATTTTCGCCCAGACTTAGCCCCGAGGGTACGCGTCAGCGGTGCGTCGTGTGACGCCATCAGTTGGGGCGATGCCCAGTCCTTTGCGACCTTGCCCTCAGGGTTGGCGCGGGCGGCGCGCCGGTGAGCGCGGGGTAATGGGGGTAATGGGGACGGCATTGAGTAGGCCTTCTAAAGCTTTGCGTTGCGCGTCGAAAATCGCCAGCCAGCTCTGCAAGAAAGTGAGGCCATAGGGCGTGACGGTGTACATGCGCCGCGCGGGGCCTTCGGAGGCCGTGTCCCAATGGGATGAGACCAAGCCCAGAGCCTCCATTTGCCGCAGCGCGCGGTAGACCGAGCCTTTGTTGTAGTCACCGAAGCCGGCGGCGTCGAGTCGCTGCACGAGGTCGTAGCCGTAAGCGGTCCAGCCTTTTAGTAGCGCCAGCAAGTGGGCGGTCAGCATGTCGCCGCTCGGGCGCAGCCCTGACGGTGGTTCTATGCTCAGCATCTCTCATTCCTCAATTCGTGACCCGTGCGGTGGGGTCTGTTTATTTTTGCGTCACGCGTTGACACCTAGGTGCAAAACGCATATAGATAAAAGCGCTAGTGTGCACTGCAACATATTATGTCAGTATCTAACTCAATCGAGCCTAGGAGAAGTCCATGACCACCACCCAGAATGCCCGTCACAAAGCTGCCAAAGACACCACTAACCCGGTTGCCAATGCCTTTGCGGAGTACCTCGACACCTTGACCAATCACCACGAGACGTTTACCAGCAGCCTCAAAGGCAGCCGGGCTCGTGCCCAGCGCGTGTCTGCAGAACTCAGTGATGCGCTCATCGCCGGTCAACGCGATATGCTCGGCATTAGCCGTCAAGTGTTGGAACATCCCGCTGATTTCAGCGCGGCGGCGAAGTTGGTGATGGACGCGGCGACAGCCGCTCAGGAACGCGCGCTAAAATTCGGCAAGCTCGTGTATGAAGAGCAGGTACAAGCCGGCGCCGAAGCACAGGAAATTTGGGCCGGCACGGTGGGGGCGACGGGCTTCGGCACCAACATTCGGCCGTTCGCTGGTTGGTTCGCCAAAACCGCCTAAACCGACGCTGTTGGAACCTCCGGCGAGCCCTTCACGGTGGCGCAACAGGTGGTTTCCAGCAGACTCTCTAGTGAGACGCGATGGACTCTAATGAACCGAAGGCGAGCGAAGAATGCAGCGTCAGCGCTGCATTCAACGACCCTTTTGCACACGACCCCTCGGTGCAGGCCACGCTCACGCCCCTCTGGCGGGAAGCTGCGTGGGCGGGGGATTGGTTTAAGCTCCGGTTCTCCTCGGTGTATAGCGGTGCGGGTTTACAGCGTGGCCAACGCGAACCCGTGATGCTCATTCCGGGCTTTATGGCGGGCGACTTTCTGATGTTGGAGCTGCATCGCTGGTTAAAGCGCCTCGGTTATCGCTCTTACCTGTCGAACATCGTTTGGAACAATGATTGCCCCGATCTGACGGCGCGGGCTTTGGCACTGCGGGCCCAGCGCATCAGCGAAGAATGCGGGATGCGGGTGCGCTTGGTGGGACACAGCTTGGGCGGCATGTTGGCCAAGAGCTTGGTGCAAGACCACCCCCATCTGGTCGACCGCGTCATCACGTTGGGGTCCCCTTTTCGTTCCTTCGTCAGGGCGCACCCGGTCGTGGTTGGCTTGTGGGACCAACTCAAACGGGCGCAGAGCGGCGTGGTGGGGCGCAACCTGCGCGCCTCGTGTGGGACGGGGCATTGCCTGTGTCCCTTCGTCAGGAATTTGCTGGACCCACAACCGCGCGCCGTGGCGCAGTTTGCGGTGTACTCCCGTAGCGATGGCGTGGCCGACTGGTCCAGCTGTATCGAAGATGATCCCACTCACAACACCGAGGTGCACTGCACCCATGTCGGTATGATTTTTCACCCGGAAGTTTATCGCGCGATCGCCCACCGCCTGGCCCAACCATTGACCGGTGATGGAACCGCGCCAAGTGGTCGGCAGGCACATTCCAAGGAGCATGCACATGACAGACGATGACCAACTCAACCCCGTGCGTTTATGGCGGGAATGGTTCGTGAAATCTGAGAAAGCGTGGAGTCAGTCGCTCACCGATATCATGGGTGACGAGCGTTTCTCCAAAGGTATGGGGCGCTACATGCAGGAGGCGCTGCACACGCACCGGATGTTCAGTGAATCGATGGCGCAATACTTAGCCAATCTCAACTTGCCTTCGCGCCAAGACATTCTCGACCTTGGCGACCGCATGGGGCAGGTGGAAGATGCGCTCGCCGCCGTGCAGGTTGAACTGCGCGAAGTCCGCACCCGTCTCGCCCAAGGCGTAAACGTCACGCCGGTGGCCAGCGGTGCGCAACGTCCAGCCCGTACTAGGCGTCCGCCGGAGCAACTCTAACCATGGCAAGCCGACGCAAACCGGCCTCGCAACCACCCGCTGAGCCGGTCATTCCGCAAGCGGAAATCGACCGCCAGGTACAGCGAGCGGTAGAACGCACGCTGTCCCGCAACATTCCCGGACTGCGCTTGCCCGCGCAGGAACTGGATATTGAGGTGGGGCAAACACCTAAAGAATTGGTGTATGCGCGTGACACCCTGCGCCTGTACCGCTACCAGCCAATGTTGGCTGAAATTTATCGAGTGCCGGTGTTGATCATTATGTCGCCGGTGTCCAAGGGCTACATTTTAGACTTGGCCGCGGGGCAGAGTTTTGTCGAATACTTGGTCCTGCAGGGCTACGACGTCTACATGATCGATTGGGTCGCGCCGCGCCGCGAGCATGCGGCGTTGGGTATCGAAGCCTTCGTGTGCGAGATGATCAACGACGCCATGGCACGCGTTGCCGCCGACTGCGGTGAGTCCGACCTCACGGTCATCGGCTATTGCTTGGGGGGCTTATTGGCCTGCCTGCACGCCGCGCTTTATCCTCGTAGCGGCCTGAAAAATCTGGTCTGCTTTACCACCCCGGTGAATGCGGACGGCATGACGCTCTACAAACAGTGGGTCACCAGTAAGGCCTTTGATGTTGATCGTTTAGTTACTGAGTTGGGCGTCATTCCGGGTGAAATGATCAACGCGTCGATTCAAGCGCTGCGGCCATTACAACGCAGAGCGAATCAGTTGCAACTCCTCAACAACGTCGGTAACGATGCCTTTGTGAAGGCTAATCTACGTTTCGACCGCTGGGCCGCCGATCAATTGCCGCTGCCCGGCCTGTTCACCCAGGAATTTGTCCGCGATTTTCTCCGTGGCAACCAGATCATCCACGGCAATTTTCACGTGGGTGACAAAGCGATTGATATCGGTAAAATCCGCGTGCCGTTTCTCCACGTTGCCGCAGAGTACGACCACATCGTACCAACGGCAGCGTCACGCGATCTCATTGGACTTGTCGGTAGCAAAGACAAGCAGGAGATCATCATCAAGGGTGGGCATGTGAGTTTGGTAGCCGGCGGTAACGCGGTTTACCGACTCTGGCCACAACTCGACCGTTGGCTGAGCACGCGCTCGGTCTAGCGGCGCCCGTCACCCACCTTAATTTTTGCAGCCACACTCACAGGAGAACTCGCTCATGTCGCAAGCCCGCGTCGCCGAGGCATGGAAGCATTACCCCTTGCAGATCAAACTGCAGGGCAAGTCGTTTACGGTGCGAGCGATGACGCTCGACGATGGTGAGGCTCTGCAAGCCTTTGCTCTCGAATTGCCGCCGCACGACCTGCTGTTTATGCGCAGAGATATCACCAAACCGGCTGGTATTGGTCGCTGGTTAGACGCTGTGCGGCGTGGTGCCATGTACAGCATTTTATGCGAGGACGCGCATGGGATTGCCGGGTATTCCTCGCTCCATCTCACCGAACTCGATTGGTCTGGCCACGTCGCTGACCTGCGCGTGGCGACTGCCGATCGGGCGCGGGGCGTGGGTCTTGGGCGGCTGCTGACCCGCGAAGCCTTCAATATGGCACTCGCGTTAGGAATCGAAAAAGTGGTGGCGCGCATGACCACCGATCAGCGCGGTGCGCGCGGACTTTTTCAGGAGCTAGGCTTCCAACCCGAAGCTTTATTGAAAGACGAAGTGAAGGACCGCGCAGGCGAATACCACGACCTGCTGATCATGGCCTGCGATGTCGAGACTTTTCAGGCGCAACGGCGTGCTTTCGGCGTGACCACCTGACGCACAAGGTGGTTGGGGGGCGTTGCGCTGCGGGGCCTAAACCAAACCTAAAAGTTGCACGGCCCTATGGCCGCCACAAGTTGAGACCCAAAAAAAACGAGGTACCCGGGTTGCAGGTACCTCGTTAGAAAACTCCTCACCCAAATTTTAAGCTTGGGCTGGACCGTTTATTTGCGAAAAAGTGGGATCACTTCTTTGGCAAACAAGCCCATGCTGGTGCGGATCTGGTGCGGCGCGACGCCCGGCAGGGCGGTGGCACACACCATGTGGGTGAGACGCCCACGCTTGGTGTAGTCATCGATCATTTCGGCGGCGTCTTTCGGTGTGCCCACAATGGCGTCTTCGCCAAAGAAGCTGAAAGCCTGCTTGCTGATCATCTCGTCCACGCTAGGAATGCCGGCCAACGCATTTTCATCGCCCGGCTGGTCGCCTGCTGCGGCAAACCATTCGGCGTAGCAAGTAGCCATGTAGTGCAACGGTTTGGCGGCAATTTCCCACGCTTGTTCGCGGCTTTTTGCCACGAATACGGCGCGTAACTGCGCAATGTTGAAGTTCTCGGGATTACGCCCGTGTTTGATCAACGCCGCATCGTAGATTTTATCTAGGGCGCTGGGACCCACCGCCTGGAAATGGAAACCCATCCGGGCTGCCCGTTCGATCGCTTTCGGCGCGATGGCGCCGAGCCACAGCGGAGGATGCGGGCGCTGTAAGGCAGGTGGCACGATTTTAATGTCTTTCAGCTTGCTGAATTTGCCATCGATGGTGACGGATTCGCCGCTGAGCAGGCGTTGGATGACCGAGATGCCTTCTTGCAAGCGAGCGCCGCGCTCGGAGGAAGAAATACCCTGATTGTCGAACTCCTCCGGGCGGTAACCCAAGCCCACGCCGAGTTCGAAGCGGCCGTTGGAGATGAGGTCGACGGTGGCGGTGTCTTCGGCAAGACGCACCGGGTTGTGCAAAGGCAACAATACGAGGAAGGTGCCGATCCGGATATGCGACGTACGGCTGGCAACTGCCGCGGCGATGGGCAGCAGCGAAGGCGAGTATCCGTCGTCAACGAAGTGATGCTCCGTTAACCAGGCATCATCGTAGCCCATGGCTTCGGAGTCGACGATGAGGTCGAGGTGGGTGCGGTAAAGCTGTTCCCACGGCACGTGGGCAAAAGCAGGATTGCGAAACGGCCAAAGAACGCCAAAGCGTAGACTCATGGGGACACTTCCTTATAGTAGATGCAGGATAATCGGGCTGGATATAGCGCCCGGGATGCTACACCCCAAGGGATGTTTGGGTACATAGAAAGACTTCACAGAGCGAGGCCGCAGCGCTCGCAGAAATTGGTAATTTAATTTCGTGCTTGGTTATCGTCATATTTTTCACGCCGGCAATCATGCCGACATCCTCAAGCATGCGGTGCTCACGCTGACGCTGCAGGCCTTGTTACGCAAGGACAAACCTTTTGTTTACATCGACACGCATGCTGGCCCCGGCCGCTATGCGCTGGACGACGTGCGTGCGTTGCGCACGGGGGAGTTTCAGGACGGCATTGGCCGCTGGTGGCCGCCTGCAGCTAGCGTACCGGCGCTCGCGCCGCTGCTGTCTATCGTTCACGACCTCAATCCCGAAGGGACTCTGCGGCATTACCCGGGTTCACCGCTCATCGCCCAGCGCTTGTTGCGACCCGCCGACCGCATGGTGCTGATGGAGTTACACCCCGCCGATCATCAGGCTTTGCACTTGGCCTTTGGTGGCTCGGCGGCGGTTAAGGTCGAACGTGGCGATGCGTTTGAACGCCTCAAAGCCTACCTCCCGCCGCCCGAGCGCCGGGGCATGGTGTTCATCGACCCACCCTATGAGCTCAAGAGCGACTACAGCCGGGTAGTCGAGCTACTGGTTGACGCGCATCGCCGCTGGGCCACGGGGGTTTATTTACTGTGGTTTCCGGTGCTTTCGCGCCTCGCGGCGCAGCGTTTTGTCGAACGCATTGCGGCCACGGGTATTCCGCGTCAACTGTGCCTGGAATATCTCCCGCACGAAGCGGGCGCTGGGGTCAATTTGCAGGGTTCGGGCATGGTGATTATCAACCCGCCTTTTAAGCTGGATGTGGATTTGGCCGCTTTGGCGTTGGGGTTGGGTGAATCTGTGCCGGGGCGTTGCCGCCTGCGCTGGACGGTGCCCGAATAAGCACCGCGATTAGGGCCAGGGCGGCGTGTTGGTCGCCCTGGCCGTTAGCGTGCTCTAGAGCCCGAGTTTAGGCTGCAACCAAGCGGCGATGCGGCTGATCGCCAAATCGGCCTGCGGCAGATTGCCCGCGCAAATCTGGAAAATGTGCTGCATCTCCGGGTAGATTTCCAACTTCACTTCAACGCCTGCGTCGAGCGCCCGATGCGCGAGCCGAACCGAATCATCCAGCAGCGTTTCTTCGTCACCCACCTGGATGTACAACGGCGCAATGCCCCGCAAGTCCGCGTAGTACGGCGATGCATAAGGATCGCGCGAACTGTTCGTCCCCAGAAACATCGGCGCTAGCTGCTGGATCCCCACTTTCTGCACGCACATGTCGAGCGCGGCACGCGTGAGCATCGACTCCCCCGTGGCTTCCATATCAGTCCATGGCGATAGCGGCACTGCGCCCGCCGGTTGCGGCAGGCCCTCGTCACGTGCTTTCACCAACGCCCCCAAGACTAGCCCACCACCCGCAGAGTCGCCCGAGAAGGCGATGTGCTGGGGCTGAATGCCTTGTGCCAATAACCAGCGATAGGCGGCGACGGCATCGTTCACCGGCGCGGGATGGGGGTGTTCCGGGGCTAGGCGATAATCCAGCACCAGCGCGCGGCAGCCGATGGCCTTGGCGATATGCCCGGCCAGACGCCGGTGGCTCGCTGCCGAACAGAACACATAGCCGCCGCCGTGGGTGTACTGCAAAACGCGGTCGCTTTTGCAGTGTTCGGGCGTGAGCATCAGCGCCGGCACGCCACCCGCATTCACCGTTTCGGTGGCTACCGCAGTGGGCTCGGTGGTCATCTCGGCGAAGACTTCCGCATCCGCCCGCATGTCGGCCAGGGTGGCGCTAGGGTTGCTTAGCACTTTCTCGTTGAATTTCCGGTAGGCGTCGCGAAGATCTTGCGGGGTACGAATGCTCATGGAATTTCCTCTGCTGTGGGCAGTTGGTTGGTTTGATCGCAGGGCCAGTGGCGCGCCTGCGCACGCCCGATACTATACAAGCCCTGTACGGGGATGAAGCCCCGGTTATGCTGCGCTGGTTTTCTGTTCCCAAGGAATTTTTCGTCGCCACTTCGAACGCCTCCGCCGCACGCCCCATTTCACGCGACTTGCGCCAAATCTCAGTCCTGTGGCGCTTTGTGCGCCCCTATTGGCGCTGCGCGGTGGGGGCTGCGCTGGCGCTGCTGGTCGCCGCCGGCAGCGTGCTGGCGATTGGTCAAGGCGTAAAGCGGGTCATCGACGGCGGCATCTTGGCCGGTGAACCCAGCTTGCTCAACGAGGCTTTGGTCGGTTTGTTGGCGGTTATCGTGGTGATGGCCGGGGCAACCTTTGCCCGCTTTTATTGGGTCACTTGGTTAGGTGAACGCGTAACAGCGGACATTCGCCGTGCATTGTTCGACCACATCCTGCGCTTGTCGCCCGCCTTTTTTGAGGTGACTCGCACCGGCGAAGTGACCTCCCGTCTGACCAACGATGTCAGTCTGCTAGAGGTCGTTATTGGTTCCTCAGCCTCTTTTGCCGTGCGCAATCTTTTGCTGATGTTGGGTGCCTTGGTGATGCTTGCGATCACGTCGGCCAAGCTCACCCTGCTGGTGTTATTCGGTGTGCCGCTGGTCTTTTTTCCTATCATGCTGGCCGGTCGTCGCTTGCGCCGTCTGTCACGGGCCAGCCAAGACCGTCTGGCGGACGTGGCCGCCTTCATCGATGAGACCCTGCATGAAATCCGTACCGTCCAGGCCTATGTCCACGAGCCAGTGGACCGCGCCGCGTTCGGTGCGCGCGTAGAAGCCCAGTTCCAGACTGCTGAGCGGCGCATCCTCGTGCGCGCAACGATGGTGGCCTCGGTTATTTTGCTGGCATTTGGTGCGATCGGGGTCATTTTGTGGGTAGGCGGCAACGATGTGGTGGCCGGACGTTTGTCGCCCGGAGCGCTCTCGGCCTTTGTGTTTTATGCGGTGATTGTGGCTGGGGCGGTTGGTGCGCTCGCCGAAGTCATGGGGGACTTGCAGCGCGCGGCGGGTGCGGCCGAGCGCCTGCTAGAGTTATTGAAGACCGAGCCAGAAGTCACGGCGCCCGCTAAACCCACCCCCCTAGCGCGGCCCGCCCGCGGCGCGCTCAGTTTTGAGCAGCTCACTTTTGCTTACCCCTCACGTCCGGAGACTTTGGCCCTGCGCGACTTCACACTCCAAGTGGCACCGGGCGAGCAGGTCGCCCTTGTCGGGCCGTCGGGTGCCGGCAAAACGACCCTTTTCCAATTGCTGTTGCGCTATTACGACCCTCAGGCCGGCCTGATTCGTTTGGATGGCGTGGATAGCCGGACACTCAGCCTCGCGGATTTGCGGGGAGCTATGGCGTTGGTGTCGCAGGATCCCGTCATTTTCGCCGCCAGCGTCGCCGACAACGTGCGTTATGGCCGCCCAGCCGCGAGCGACGCCGACGTGGCGGCCGCCTGCCATGCGGCTTACGCGTGGGAATTTATCGAGCGCTTACCGCAGGGGCTCGCCACACCGTTGGGTGAACGCGGTGTGCAACTGTCGGGTGGCCAGCGCCAGCGCTTGGCCATTGCGCGGGCGGTACTGGCACAGCGTCCCCTCTTATTGTTGGATGAGGCGACGAGCGCGCTGGACGCAGAATCCGAACGCCTAGTCCAACAGGCTCTGGGCGAACTCATGCAAAATCACACCACGCTCATCATTGCCCATCGCTTGGCCACGGTGCAAAAAGCGGATCGCATTGCCGTGCTGGATTTCGGACAGTTAGTAGAATTAGGGACCCATCTTGAGCTGCAGGCCGCGGGTGGTCTGTATGCCAAACTTGCCGCGCTGCAATTTCAACGTTGAGAGATGGCTTGAAAATTTCACCCGAGTGCCTGTGACATATCACAAGGGTTTTATCAGCGACTAGGTTTCCGTCTACCGTTGCTGTCAATAAGTGGAGAGAAGACTATGTGGGAGTTCGACGAAAACGTTGCAAAGACATTTGCAGCGCATGCAAGGCAGCATATTCCAAACTATGAAAACGTGATCAAAAAATCAGTTGAGATATGCAAACTGTATGGTGAGTCGGCGAAAATAATTGATGTCGGTTGCGCGGTTGGCGAAACCCTGATTCGCCTGCATGAAAATGGCTTTGTTAATTTGCACGGGGTGGATAACAGCCAGGTTATGCTCGATAAGTGCCCGCCCAACATCGCCACGCTAACCTGTAGCGACCAACTGCCGGCCGGTCCCTACAATGTGGTGTTGATTAACTGGACTCTCCATTTCATCAGAGATAAAGCAACTTATTTGCAGTCTATCTTTGATAACCTCGCGCCGGGTGGCATTGCCGTCATTAGTGAGAAGACTTCACTTGATCCGCTGGCCATTAATTTCTACCACGACTACAAACGAGCGCGCGGCGTGTCAGAGGAAGAGATAAAGCAAAAGCAGGCCAGCGTGGCTAACATCATGTTCATCAATGATGTTCAATATTATTTAGATGCGTTTAAAACGATTGGTTTTGCAAAAATACACGTCATTGACAGTGATTGGTGCTTTACCACTTTTGCCTGTGAGAAGCGTTAGCGTTTTGTTTTAAATCGTTGTCGTCAATGGGTTCCCTTTGCACGGGGGCACCCCAAAGAACCTCAGAATGGTGGTTGCGTGGGCCGCGTTTGGCCACCCCGCGCGGGATGAAACGGTTGTGTCGGCCAAAAACATCCACGACAATTCTGAGAAATTACCTAAGCTATTCGACATTATTAAACCCGGAGAGTGTGTGATGGATTTTGGTTTTGTTTTCATGGGTTCGTGTCAGGTCACGCCGCAAGTAAAACACGCAGAAGACCGTGGCTATTCGCACGGCTGGCTTTATGACACCCAGATGCTGGGCAGTGAGGTCTATGCTTCATTAGCGCTGTGTGCGGCGGGCACTAACAAAATCATTCTCGGGCCGGGCGTCACCAACCCGAAGTCGCGTATTGCGCCGCTAACCGCCTGTGGTATGGCGACCATCAATCAAATTGCACCGGGTCGCGCCGTACTCGGCATTGGTACCGGTAACACCACGCGCCGGACGCTGGGCATGCCGGCGGCCAAGTTAGAGGAACTCCGCGAGCACATCGAGGTCTGCCAAGGGCTGTTCAAGGATGAAGTCACGGATTACTCGGAAGGTTCGCGCCACCGCAAGATCAAATTTCTTAACCCAGACATGGGTTACATCAATATTAAAGACCACATCCCGATTTACATCGCCGCGAGCGGGCCAAAAGTGGCCCAGATGGCGGGTGAGATTGCCGATGGGGTGATTCTTTTCGGCGCCGTTCATCCCTCCATCGTGAAGTGGATGGTGGACAACGTGAAAGAAGGCGCGCGCCGGGCCGGCCGTGATCCCGAGTCCATCTACATTTTGTCGATGACGGCGTTCTATCTCACGCAAAACGCGAAGGACATTGAAACCCGCGCCGTGCGCGAGGCGGTGGGCCCCATGGTGGCCTCCAGCAGCAATATTTTTGCGCTCTCCACCCACCACGATCCGGACCTGCTGCCCGCCGACCTACGCGATGAAATTATGGCGTTCAACAATGTGTACAAAGATCCCGAGTCACCCATTGAAACGCGTCATCTGAAGCTCTACAGCGGCTATTTGCAGAAACTGCGACCAGAACATGAAGCGCTAATGACCGAGAAAATCATGCGCGCGACTACGCTAGTTGGCACGAAGGAAGAAATTATCGAGTCCATCCGGCAGATGCAGGCGGCCGGCGTGCATCAGGTGGCGGTACAGCCAATCCTAGATGCAGACGCCACCATTGACCAATTTGCCAACGAGATCATGCCGGCGTTCCGGTAGACCTTGCGGCAGGACGCGGCGGTGGCGGCGCCGCGTCCCTCTAGGCTAAGGCAGCATCGCGAAGGCCCGGGCCGGGAAGCCAAAGCCGTTTTCAACTTTTGGCCAAGTCATCACGATGACCGCACCGGTGGCGGGCACCTGATCCAAATTAGCCATCACCTCGATTTGCCAATGGCCCTGCTTAAGAAGCCAAGCTTCGGAAGCCAGCGTTTCTTTGATGTCGGTATCCAGCGCCTCGTGGCCAATGGCCGTCACACCACGCTGCTCGAATAAGAACCGGATAGCCTCGAGCGACCAAGCGGGGAACGGGTAACGCTTGAAACGTTCGGGGTTGGCGGTCCAATCCTTGGACATATCCGTGCGTAGCGCCGCGAACGCGCCTTTGGGTATGGGGCCGTGGCTTTTTTCCCACGCGTTGATATCTGCCACGTTCAGCGCGTGATTGGGATCCTTCGCCAGTAGCGGGGTGGCATCGAAGACCACCAAGGGCAGGATCATTTCCTTCAGCGGGATCTGATCGAGCGTGGCGCCCTTCAGATCGAAATGCGCCGGTGGATCGATGTGCGTGCCGTACTGGCCCACCATCGAATAGAACGTGGTGCGAAAACCATCCTTCTCGATGGTATAGGGTTGGTGGGTCACGGGATCGGACGCCGCCGACAGGGTTGCTTGACCAAAGCCTTTCCACACCGGGGTGGTGGGACTAAACGCTTCGGTCAGGTCAACAAACTTTTTGCTGGCGATGATGGCGTATGCGTCTGCTAGCGATCCCTGTGCCTGTGCGGCGCAGCTTAGCCACAGCGCGGTGCTGGCGGCGGCCCATCTACCAATGGATTGACGCATACGGGTTGCTCCTCTTTTAAGTCGGTGTGTTTAGCGCGGGTAGCGGTGACACCGCTATCCGCGGTGGTTTTTTCAGCACGCTTTCGCTAGGTACTCGTCCATTTTCTCGCGCATTAATTTCTTGTCGAACTTGCCGACGCCAGTCTTGGGGAGCGCGTCCAGAAAGATGAATTCATCCGGCAGCCACCATTTGGCGATCCCGTTTTCACTCAGGTGTGCGCCTAGCGCCGCGGCGCTGGGGCGGGGCACGGACGGATCGCCAACCAAGAAAGCGATGGGTCGCTCGATCCATTTAACGTGCGGACGTCCGACCACCATGGCTTCGCGCACGGCCGGATGGGCGATGAGCGTATTTTCCAGATCGACCGATGAAATCCACTCGCCACCGGATTTGATCAAGTCCTTGGCGCGGTCCACGAGTTTCATCACGCCGTCTTCATTCACGCTCGCAATATCGCCACTGCACCACCAGCCCTCGATAAAACTTTCCCGGCTACGCGGCTCATCGATATAAGTGGTGGCGATCCAGGGGCCGCGCACCCGCACTTCGCCTATCGCCCGGTCATCCCACGGAATCTGTCGGCCTTCATCGTCGAGCACGCACAGATCGACCCCGGGCACGGGAATGCCTTGGCGCGCGCGAATCGCAATCTCGCCGTCGAGATCCAGATCGGTCTGGTCGCGCTTGATGCACACCGCTGTGGCGATGGGGGCGCATTCGGTAGAGCCCCACGCGGTAAAAATTGGCACGTGATGCTGTTCCTGGAAGAACTTCATCACGGCCGGCGGGGTGGCCGAACCGCCCAACATCAGTGCCCGCAGACTGGAGATGTCGTAGGGCTGAGTTGTCAATAACGTCATCAGGTCGATGCCCACGGTCACTGCGCCAAAGGTGAACGTTACGCGCTCGTCTTGAACCAGTTGCAGCAGATCGGCTGCGTGTGGCCGCTGGCCCGGAAAGACGAATTTTGAACCCATCCAGACCCCGGCAAACGGTACGCCCCAAGAGTTCACATGGAACATGGGCGCGATGGGCAACAGGGTGTCTTTTTCCGACACCGCCATCGTATCGACGTTACAAATCACCTGCGAATGCAGATAAAGCCCGCGATGCGTATAGGCGACGCCTTTGGGGTTGCCGGTGGTGGCGGAGGTAAAGCAGATGGAGGCGGGCGCGTTTTCGTCTATTTCCGGGTATTCGAAACCGGGATCACCGCCGGCGATTAGGTCTTCGTACGCATACAGCGGGCTGAGGGTGGAATCCGTGGGCACTTGGTCCGCCAGCATGACGTACGCCCGTACGTGCTTGAGCAGCGGGGCGATGGTTTCTAGTTGACCCAGCAGATCGGGCGAGAAAAAAACGGCCACGTCTTCAACGTGATTCATCGAATAGGCGAGATGTTCATCAGACAAGCGCAGATTAGCCGTGTGCAAGACCCGACCACTGCACGGCACGGCGAAATACAACTCTAGATGCTGGTGGGTGTTCCAGCTCAACGTGGCCACGCGTTCGCCATGCTTTAGGCCCAACCGCCCCAAGGCGCTGGCCAAGCGGCGTACGCGCGCGCAGTACTCGCGATAGGTATAGCGAAACAGCGAGCCATCGTCTTGCCGAGAGACAATTTCGTTGCGGGGAAAGTAGCGCTCGGGACGCTCGATCAAGCGTTTCAAATTCAACTGAAAATCGGACACAGACTCGTTCCTTCGTTGCTAATACATTAATAAAATAATTTGTTGTCAGCGCCCCTAGTCGACGCTGACCGGTAGCTGGGTAAAACCGCGAAAGCGCGCACGCTGCGCGCGGGTGGCTGGGCCGGCTAGCGCCAGCCGTGGCCGGCGGACGAGCAATCTAGCAATCCCAATTTTAGCTTCCAAGCGCGCCACATGCAGGCCCGCGCAGGTGTGAATGCCACCGCCGAAGGCCAGCTGCGGGTTGGGTGTACGGGCTAGCCACAAGCGATCTGGATCGGCGAACACCGCGGGGTCGCGGTTGGCGGCCCCGATGCAGAGCGTCAGCGTGCTACCAGCCGGAATTTCTACTCCCCCCAGCGTGACATCCACTTGTGCCAGCCGGTTGCCCAGTTGCACGGGCGCATCGTAGCGCAGGAACTCCTCGATGGCGGCATCTATCAGCGCCGGATTAGCCATCAACTCGGCGCGCGCGGCGGGCTGATCCAGCAGCGCGTGGACGCTGTTGCCAATGAGGTTGGTGGTGGTTTCGTGACCTGCATTCAGCAGAAAAATGCACTGGTGATAGAGCTGGTGTTCGGAGAGTCTTTCGCCGTTGGATTCCCATTGAATGAGACGGCTCAGCACATCGTCGTGTGCGCTGGACGGATTTTTCCGCCGTTCGCTAATGAGCTCGCGCAGATAGTCCACAAATTCGGTCACCGCCCGATTACCGCGCGCGAGGCCCGCCGCATCCAGGCCAAATTCTAACGCGCCCAGAATGGCGGCCGACCAACCCCGCAGCGGCCCACGTTCGGCCGGCGGCACGCGCAGTAAATTACCGATAACTTCCACCGGAATAACGGCGGCAAACGCCTCTATGAGGTCGAAGGTGCCCTGCGTCGGTAGGTTGTCTAGCAAGCCCTCGACCAAGGCTTCTAAGGCCGGCGCCATCGCGGCCACTGCGCGTGGCGACAGGGCATCACCCACGGCTTTGCGTACCTGCGTGTGGAGCGGCGGGTCGTTGAAGACGAGGCTGGTGGTGTGGTGCTCAAACAGCGGGCTGTCACCGAACACCGGCTTAAATTGGCGCTGTTTGTCGGAACTAAAGCTGCGAGGGTCACGATAGACGCGGTCTAGATCCGCGTGCCGGGTCAGAAAATAACTACCATCGGGGCCGCGTAGCACCGGCGCCACGCGGCGCAGCGCGTGGTAAGTGGGGTACGGGTTGGCATAGAAGGACGCCGGCAATTGCCGCAGGTCGAAGCTGTGGAGGATCTCGGTGTCGCTGGCTGTCATGACGGCCAGAGGGCGCTAGCGATCGGGAGCGCCGCGTGCTCGGTGCCGGGGGTTGGGGGCGCGCAACGAGGCATCGGCACGTGGCGGGGCAAGGTGGTCTAGGTTCTACTCAGGGGTAGACGTGTTCTGTATCCAACACCCGCACGATCGGTGGCTCGGCAAACAAGGCGCGGAACGCGGCAGAAAATCCGCTTTCGGCGCGGAAGGCGCGATAGGCGTCGTAATGCGCACGCGACGTCCATTGCTCGTAGACCACCACGTTGCCAAGATCATCTTGATTGACCAAGAGTTCCAGTGCTTCACAGCCCGCGTAGGCGCGGGTAGTGGGTAGCGCCTCTTTCAAACAGGCCAACACCGCCTCGCGGGTGGCGGGGCTTGCGGGGATGTCGAGTATTACGCGGATGGTCATGTGCGGGCTTCCTGTCGGGTGCGGCTGCGCAACGGCGGCTTACCACGCGAGGCAGATCGTGGCATAAAGTCAGTATGTGCCAGTCTACCCCAGAGCAACCATGAACACAGGTGTACGCACTTCGCGTCTGCACACCGAAGCGCAGGCGGTGGCGATGCTCGACCACGGCATGACGATCGCCATTGGCGAGCCCACGCCGATGGCTTTGGTGCGGCAAGTTATCCGCCAACAGTTGCGCGATCTCACGGTCATCGCGAGTGGGTTATCGCTCGATCTCCTCATTGCCGGCGGCTGTGTCCGCAAGACCATCAGCTACTATGCCGGCGGCGGTTTTGGCGTGCCGGTGGCCCCGTGTTTTCGGCGGGCGGCAGAGCGCGGCGAAATCGAGGTCTGGGAATGTGAGGAAGGTATCCTCACCAGCGGTCTCGAAGCGGCCGGCAAAGGCCTGCCCTTTCTGCCCTGGCGCGGCGGCGTGGGCACCTCGTTGCCGGAGATAAATCCTGATTTAAAACTCATTCGCGACCCCATCAACGGCGAAACCCTGCTCGCGGTGCCGGCGATAAAACCCGATGTGGCATTGCTCCATGCCTCCGTGGCGGATGTTTATGGCAACGTGCAGCATCAGGGTGGCCCGGGCTGGATCGACCTCTTTCTCCAACGTGCGGCCACGCACTGCATCGTGCAGGTCGAAAAAATAGTGCCCAACGAGGCTATTCGTGCCGCGCCCTGGGCCACCACGATTGGGCGTGCCGACGCCGTGGTGCGGCTGCCGTGGGGCGCACATCCGTGGTACAGCCGAGGATGGTATGTGCAGGACAGTGCGTTTCTCGCCGATTACCTCGCAGTGGCGACGGCGGCTGCCGAGCGCGACCAGCCCGCGGGCTTGGCGGAATTCCTCAACCGTTACTGCCATGAGCCCGCGACCCACGCGGATTATCTCGAGCGGGTGGGCCTCAAGCGTCTTCTCGCGTTGCACGAATACTAGGGACGCCCCATGACCCCGTGCTGTTCTACGGCTGAACTTCTGGCCTGTTTTCTGGCCCGCGATTTAAACGACGGCGAGGAACTGCAAGTCGGTATTGCGCTGCCGATTCCCGAGGCCGCGGTGCGCCTCGCGCAGCTCACGCATGGCCCTAACATGGAGCTCATTTTTCTGGGCGCACGGATGAATGTTCATCACCTCGATCACCTGCCCATGCCCGCCTTTGGCTGGGATTCTCGAGTGGTGCGCTGGGCGGAATCCTTCAGCGACCGTGGCCACCGTTTTGATCAGGTTAAGGATTGGCATCGGCGTGTTTTTTTCGTGGGAGGTTTGCAGGTAGATCCTCACGGCAATACGAACTTGATTGGCGTGGGGCAGGATTTTCGGCGCCTAAAATTTCGTGGCCCGGGTTCGGTCGGCACGCCCACGCTCACCACCCATGTGGGGCGCTATTACATCGTGTTGAACACCCACACGCCGCGCATTTTTGTACCCCGCTGTGACTTCATCAGCACGGTGGGATGGGGTAACGGTGGTGCGGACGCGCGGACCCAGTTAGGACTCCCGGGCGGCGGTCCTAAATATTGCATTACGCCGCTGTGCATCATGGATTTTACCCCGGAGGAAAAACGTCTGCGGCTGGTGTCGTTGCACCCGGGCGTCACCCTGGCGCAAGTGCAAGCCCAAACTGGCTTTGAGTTGGTGATCCCCGCGCAGGTCCCAACCACGGCGTGGCCCACGTTGGAAGACCTACACGTGTTGCGCACCCAAGTGGATGTGGCGGGCGCTTTGCGGGGCTAATTGTTTGACGTCTTCAAGGTCGGGTGGCGGCGGCCGCGCGGCGCAAACTCAGCCGAGCGCCGTTGTACCAAGCGGGGTGGAACGCTAGAGCGCCTACTTCAGCAGATAAAAAATGCCCACGCCCACGCCGATAATCACCACCAAGTAACGCAGTCGTGTCGGTGCAATGACCCGCGCCCAGCGTCCCCCTAAGCTGCCGCCCAAGAGCGCGCCCACGGCCATCACGGCGGCCACCGGCCAATGTATTTGGTTGGAGTTTAGAAAGAACAACGCGGCGGAGAGGTTGATCACGCAAGACAGCACTTGCTTGACCGCGTTGAGTCGGTTGAGGGTGTCTTCTAGCGTCACCCCTAACGTGGCGAGCATCACGACCCCCAAACCCGCGCCAAAGTAGCCGCCATAGACCGCCGCGATCCCAATGGGGATGGCGGCGGTACCGGGTGAGTTGCTGATCCGGCCACCGCGGGCAATCAGCCACCGGCGCAGCGGTCCTTGCGCGGCTAGCAGCGCGGACGCTAACAGGATAAGCCACGGCACGAGCGAGCGAAAAAGCCGCTCGCCCGAGATCAGCAATAGCCAGGCGCCCAGCATCCCGCCCAGTGCACCCAGTGGTAGCAGTATCCACAGGCGGCGACTTTGCCCAGCCAAGTCCCGCCGCTGCGCCCAAGCGCCGCCGAAATAACCCGGACAAAGCGCTACCGCATTGGTGACGTTGGCCATCACGGCGGGCAAACCGATGGCAGTCAGCACCGGGAAGGTGATGAGCGTCCCGCCACCGGCGAGGGCATTGACCATGCCGGCGGCAAACGCCGCACAGGCCACCCAAACAAAGTCCATGACGCTCATCACGGGTGGGGCTAGCTCACCGCGAGTGTGGCGCGCAGGGTGGCGATTTCCTCCGCACTAAAGCCAAACTCTGTTAACACCGCATCGGTGTGTTCGCCGGGTTCCGGGGGTGGTTGCTTGAGTTCGCCCGGCGTACGGCTAAAGCGCGGAGCAGGAGCGGCCTGCTCTACACCGGCAAATTCAACAAAAGTGCCGCGTGCGCGGTTGTGCGGGTGCGCGGCCGCTTCATCGATGCTCAGAATGGGCATGGCGCAGGCTTCTTCGTGTTCCAGGATGCTGCCCCATTCGGCACGTGTTTTTGATTTGAAGACGTCGGTAAAACGGACTTTCCACGCCTGCCAGCGGGTTTTGTCCATTTGCGGTTCAAATTCTGCTTGCGGGAGTCCCATCAATTCGAGCAGCCGTTTATAGAACTGCGGTTCGATTGCGCCGACCGCCACATAGCCGCCATCGCGGGTTTCGTAGGTGTCATAAAAATGCGCGCCACCGTCCAACACATTGGCGCCGCGCTGTGGCTCGAGTTGGCCCAAGGCGCGAAAGCTATTAAAGATATTGGCGAGCATAGCCGCGCCCTCCACCATGGCGCAGTCGATGACCTGCCCTTTCCCCGAAGCGCGTGCTTCCAGAATGCCGCACACCACGCCGAATGCCAGGAACATCCCGCCGCCGCCAAAATCACCCACCAAATTTAGCGGCGCTACCGGCTTGCGGTCGCGTTCGCCAATCATCGAGAGCACACCGGACAAAGCGATGTAGTTGATGTCATGTCCCGCCACGCTGGCCATGGGACCATCTTGGCCATAGCCGGTCATGCGCCCATAAATGAGCCGCGGGTTGCGCGCTAAACACGCGTCCGGGCCTAGTCCCAGACGCTCGGTGACGCCGGGTCGAAAGCCTTCGATAAAGGCATCGGCTTGCTCCACCAGTTTAAGTACCGTGGCGATGCCGGCGGGGGATTTTAGGTTGACCGACAACGAGCGCCGTCCGCGATTCATGACGTTCAGGCGGTAGGGCAGACGGATGCCCGGCTCGTCGCCGCGGGCGCGGTCGATACGGATGATATTCGCGCCCATATCAGCCAGCAGCATGGAGGCAAAAGGGGCGGGCCCGATCCCGGCCAGTTCGATGATAGTGACGCCTGCGAGTGGACCCATGCTTGCTTATCCTATGTGGTGTGAGTGGAGGAGTTGGCGCCGAGCTTAGCCCGACGGTAGGGCGATGATGGCTTCGCCGGCAGCTTTGACTTCGCCGTTGTGGCCTGCGGCGCTCACGGCAACCCGTAAGCAGGGCATCCCTTGGGCGTCGTTAAAGCGCGCAATGACCTGTGCGGTGCAGGTTATTTGATCACCAATGCGGGTCATGGCCAAAAAGCGCGTAGAGAATTCTCGTAGTGCCCCTAGCGGCACCTGTTGGGTGAGCGTGCGGCCCATATAGCCCATCGATAACATGCCGTGGGCAATCACGTCGCCCAAACCCGCGGCGCGCGCAAAGTCGCTATCGACGTGCAATGGGTTGTGATCGCCCGAAGCGCCGCAGTACAGGGCCAAGGTCAGCCGCGCGACGGGCGGCATGGCGAGCGCCGGCCAAGCGTCACCGGGCTGGGCGGTGGTGTAGTCAAACGGGGTGAGGGTTTTAACCATGTCGAATCACCAGTGTGCGGGTAAATTCGGCGATTAACTCGCCTCGTTGGTTGGAAATTTGGTTGTCCTGCACGACAAACTCCAGCAGGCCGCCCTTTTTGCTGTAGATGTCGCGCACGCGGGCGGCGAACGTCAAGCAATCACCGGCATATGCCATGGCGTGATAAACGAAGCTTTGTTCACCGTGCAGCACTTTGGGCAGTTCGATGCCCAAGTCGTCGAACCAGCCATAGGGTGCGGGCCGGTCCATCTCTAAACAAAACAAAAACGTCGGAGGGACGGGCAGCCCCGGGTAGCCGGCGGCGTGGGCGGCGTCTTCTTCGAGGTAGACGGGGTCGGTTTCGCCGATTGCTTTGGCGAAGAAGCGCAGACGTCCCCGCTCGACCTCAGTGGTAAACGGCGGCGAGACATAACCGATGTGGCAGGGGTCGATCATCGCGGGGTACTTCCTGTGGGTTCGGATTGAGGCATTATTGCACTGGTCGAGGGCGTCGTCAGGCAGCGCGCCACGCCCCGGTGAGACGCTTTGCGATCCGCGGCGTCTGCCACCCGGTGCTGCTGCAACGTGGAGACTGCCCCATGCCCAAGCTCAGCTTAGTCGAACAAGAAACTTTTCTGGCGGAAACGCCGGGTTTCATCATGGACATTGCCACGCTAGATGCCGAAGGGGGGCCGCATTTGTGCCCGATCTGGTTTCTCTATGAAGAAGGCCGGATTTGGTTCACGCCACGCCAACACTCCGTGTGGCTGGTGCATCTGCGCCGCGAACCGCGCGTTGCGCTGTGCATCGATGAACCCGTGATGCCCTATCGCAAGGTGATTGTGCGCGGCCGTGCCGAAATCGTGCACGAAATTGGCTGCGATGATCTCTGGCGTGATCGCTATCGCCGCATCGCCGGGCGCTACTTACCGCACCACGACGCCAGCGCTTATGTCGATGGTACGGACGACCAGCCGCGTGCGCTGTGTTCGGTGACGCTGGCGCAGGCCGAAGTTCGAACTTGGCGGATGCCGGTGGGCACGGAGCCTTACGATGGCATCTGGGCCAAACGCTATTGGACGACCGACGCCAAAGTGCGGCAGGCCGCTCCTGAATTATTTAGCCAGAGCCGCGAGTGAGCGGCGTAACCCACGGTCACCTACGATGATTACTGCAGAACTACGGGCCAGTCTCGCCGCCTTCATCCAAGCCGAAATTGGCGCGGAACTAGCACTGGCCGACGTGCAGGATTCAGACGGCCACGCGGGACTTACTTTCCTCTTTGAGACCCGCCGTCGCGGTGAGTCGAACAATGCCGGACGCTATGTCCTGAAGCTGCCGCCCAAAGGGGTGGCCCGGCGCGGCAACACCGATGTGTATCGACAGGCCCCACTCCTGCGGGCGATGCACGCGGCGGGTTTGCCGGTGCCGTCGGTACCCTACGCGAGCGAGAACGAAGACTGGTTTGGCGTGCCCTATCTGGTGATGGACCGCTTGCCTGGGCGGGTATTTTTTGTGTGGGATCCGGACCCGGCTTTTGACCGCACGCCGGCCGCCGTAGCACCCTTATGGCGACAATGCGTCGAGGCTTTGGTGGATTTCCACGAGTTTGATTGGCAGGCTCACTTGTCTGAATGGCAAGCCCCCGAGCCGCTGCACGAGCAAGTCACTCGCTGGCAGAAAATTTATCTCCACGCGCCCGAGCCACACTGGATCGACCAAGCCCGCGAAGTCGAGCGCCTGCTGCTGGCGTCGTTGCCGGTGGGCACGCCCGTGGGCATTTTTCACGGGGATTACCAGCCCGGCAATATGCTGTATGAGAACGGGCAACTGACCGGGGTTATCGACTGGGAACTCTCCGGCATTGGCGCTCAGTTGCTGGATATTGGCTGGCTGATGATGGCCGCCGATCCGCTCAATTGGGTGCCCCAATGGCAGCCCGTTCATCCGCCCACGCCCACCGAGATCCAGGCGATTTATGAATCCGGCCGGGGGCAGCACTACCCGGATATTCCTTGGTACCAAGCGTTTGCGGGTTATCGGCTGGCGTCCATCGGTTGCCTCAATGTGAAACTGCACCGCAAGGGGCAACGTCACGATCCCATTTGGGAAAACATGGCCCTGTGTTTGTCACGCATGTTTGAGCGGGCGCGTTGCCTGCTGGTAGAGCGGGACCTAAACGGCGCCGCTTAAGCGCGGCGAGTGGATGTTTTACCCGCCGAAGGCGTGCGCGGCGAAGGCCGGATAAATCTCCTGCACCTGCGTTCGAGCGTAGCCGCGCAGCGCGACGAGTTCGGCGGCGCTCGGTGCGGAGGTCATCGGTACCGTCTCTGGGCTTAAAAAATCAAAGCCGGTGGCGGCCCGCACCGAGGCCACGGTTTCATCGCCATGCACGCTCACCAACTGGAAACGCCCTTCGGCAAAGGCGAATTCCGCCCGCCCGGTCACCAAATGACGCGGGCCTCCCGGGCGATATTCGTGCGCCGGCGAGGTGCCAGCGGCGCTGATGAAATCCACTTTGGGGACGAAGATTCTGGGCGTGTGTTCCTGGCGAAACAAAATGACCTTGGGTATCAAATGGTAGAGATAGGCGGAACCAAAGCTGCCGGGGAAGCGCCGGACGGGGTGGGCATAATCGCCCAGTCCCACTAAGTTGATGTTGGCATTGCCGTCGATTTGCACGCCGCTCAAGAAAAACGCATCGATTCGACCTTGTGCTGCGCAGTCGAATAATTCGCGTCCACCATCGGTGAAACACTGATGCGCGCGCGCGCCGAGTATGGTCACCCGCAGACTAGGGTCTAGCGCGCCGGCCAGCAGGGCTGCGGTGGCGGGCAACGGTGACAGCGCGCCGACGGCCACATGGCGCAGGCCGCGCAGCAGCCGGGCCATCACACTCGCCATGAGTTCTTCGTTGGTGTACGCCGGCATGCTCATGCCAACCACGTGCGTAGCCAGTCCATAAAGCCGGCGTCGGTCTGGGCCAAACTGGCGTAGTTGGCCAGTGAGGCGTAGTGCGCGGTTTCGTCCTCAAAGCCCAGTGGTCGCATGCCGCCGGGCGCGTGTTGGATGGCGTCGATATACAAAGCGGGGATCGTGCCCGCCGCGAGCGCGGGATCCGCCAATAGATTGTCTGTTTGCACTGTTTCGACGGTCACATAAGTCTTTGCCGAGGCATGTGCCATGAGCATTAATTCGCGCCGCACGCCGACCCAGACGTTGCCGTGACGGTCAGCCACACGGGCGTGAAACAGCGCGATATCCGGGCGGATGGCGGGGATTAGCACGATGGGATCATTGATCCCAAACGGGTTGTCGATGACCCGCCAATCGGGACGCACGCGTAACAGGTCGGAACCCAAAATGCCCCGTAGCGGCAGGAAGGGAATGCCTTTCTCAGCGGCTTGGAGCCCCGCGTGTATCGCCGGGCAGGTGGCGTCGCGCATCACGATGGAACCGGCCAATACCGCCGCGGTAAAACGTGGCGCTAGGCCATACTCCCCCAAGTTGATACCAGCGGCTTCGAGCGTTGCCACACAACCTGCGCCGATGAGAACATCGGCCTGTAGACCTGCTTGCGGGACTGCAATGAGATGTAGTCCGCGGATATTGCGCCGGACCAGCGCGCGGGTTGCGGCCAAGGCCACACCGCTATAGTCCGGTGGTATGGCGAGCTTGGCCCCATCAGGGATGGTGGCGACGAAGGCCTCGATGTCAGCAAAAAATGTGCTCATGGGAAAAGCTGCCTTGCCGGGTGGTGGATGCGGTTAGAGGCGCACGACGTGAGCGTGCCGGGTCGCGCGTTCGGGGCTAGTTTGCCGCGTATCGAGACGCGGGCAAACGGCTTAATATCTACCCACTATCAGTCACTGCAGCGAGTAACACCATGAGCCTCGACGATCTGCCCGCCAAGTCCGCGTCTTTATCGCGCCGTGCGTTTCTCTATTTGGCGAGCCTCGCCTCGCTCGCGCCGGCACTGGTACGCGGCGCGCAAGCCGCACCCAGCGCTGCTAGCGCGAAGTACAGCGCGGCGCAGTTGTCCGAGTGGAACGCGCTGCTCAAAGAAGCGGCCGAATTTCCTTTGTACTCTGCGCTGTTCGGTCGGCGCTCCCGGCGCTTCGGTTGGGGCATGGAAATTCCGCGTGGCCCGCTGAAGTTCAAGTCTGACAAACCGCCGTCGTCGCTAGATGACTTTGAACGCTCGATGCTGCTGGCGGCGGGAATTGGGGTGTCGGGTCAGCACAATGGGATCCCCTACTCTGATGCCGAGTCGGGGCTAGCCACTTATGCTGCGCGCTATACCGGCCGCACCGTACCCACGGCGGCAGGCATTGGCAGCCCGGATCTGTTCTATACCGAAGACAGCGGCACGTATTTTGTTAGCACCCGGGATGCGAAGACCGATGGCAACTGGGCGCACGAGCGCTTGTCTGAACCCGAACGCGTGATCGCCGCGGCCCAAGAACACACCCGCCAGCTCAGCGACAAACGCATTGAATTGCCGCGCGGCGAACCCCATTACAGCGCCCACAACACGTGGAACGCAAACGTGCCGGGCTCCACCGTTTTCATTCCGGTGGCCAATGTGTCGGAACAATTCATGGGCTTTTTGTTCATTGTGGCGGGTTCGGGTTTTACCGTGTGGGACGATCAACACGCACGTCCGGCGGGCGATCTGGAACCCTTTTTCAAACAGGGTCTGCTCGATCCCGAGAAAAAATATCCACTGTCTTACATGGAGCAGTACATCCTGACCTGCTCGGCAGTAGAGATGGGCGATATGGGCCACAACATCGTGCTGGCGTTACAGACGCTAGGACTGGGCGGCTGGTTTTTTTCCGGGATCAGTCCTTTTTCGCTGATGGGGGCTGGCGCCGCCAAAGGCTTGCCCGGCTTGGGTTTCCGTTTTCAAACCGACCCCAAGTGGGGCGTGCCTAACCCCATCGGGCTGGATGGTATTTACGAGAGCTACTGCCCGCCCTACCACAAAGACATGCGCGCCGCGGTGGAGGCCTACGTTAATCTTAAGTTTGGCCCAGGTGGCGCCTACGATCCCAAATCGCCTGGCCCGTTTTTGGACAACCCCAAGATCAAAGCAACTGCCGCTCGACCCGAACCGGAACTGGTGGAGGCCGTGGTTAAAATCGCCGAATATATTTACGCCACCTATGGCAAGTTTCCCGGCACCGTGCCCTCGATGTACATTCGGTTTTATGCGCAGGCGCACCGCTTGGAAACCGCGTTTTACGACAAATTTATCCAAGACCCCTATCTCGCCACGCATGGCCGCAACGTCGCGCGTTGGCTGAAAAAAATTGGCCGCGCCTGATAGCGCTGTGCACGGCGAGCGCAGCGCGCTGGAAGTCTTTCGCCAAGATCTCTATCACTGCGCGGACTGCAATTATTGCGTGGACGCGGTGTGGGCCGAGCGCGGTATTGAGCACGTCTGTGCCACGATCACCCACCACTCTCCTGCGTTAAGTTATTCCGGGCGCGGCTATATCGCGGCTGCCCGCGCCTTGCTGGAAGGCCAGGCGCTTAATCTTGAGGTGTTGGCCGAGCGCGCTTTTTCGTGCACCGGCTGCGGCAACTGCGAGAGCATCTGCCCGATTGGCCTGCGCCCCGCGCAGGTAGGTCAGGCGCTGCGCGAAATGTTGGCGGCGCAAGATCATTTGCCCGCGCCACTCGCCGCCTTACGCACGCGGGTGCGGGAACAGGGCAACGTCTACGGTGCGCCTGCCGCTGCACGCAGTGCTTGGGCCACTGGGCTTGAGTTCACCGCCGGCCCGCTCGCCACGCTGCAGTACGCCCCGGGTTGTGCCACGGCACATGCCCGTCCGGCCGAAGCGCGGGCCGCCGTCCGGCTTTTCCAGTTGGCCGGTGAGCGCGTGGGTTATTCACCGGCAGACGACGCCTGCTGCGGCGCGCCGCTGCGTGAAGCTGGCCTGCCACAGGACGCCGCTTACGCTGAGCAGACCTTGGCCGGGCGTTTGCGCGCGCCCTTACTCGTGACCTCCGGCCTGGAATGCGCGCCCGCTTGGCAGCGCGGCGTGACGGCCGAGCGCGTGCTGACCTTTCCGCAGTGGTTGCTGCAGGCTTTGTTGGACGCCCGTTTGCAACTCATCCCACGCGCGACGCGCCCCTCGGTGGTCCATGTGTTTGATAGCTGTGCGTCCCGCCGACCCGGCGATCTGCGCGCTGCGGTCGATCCCACGCGGGCAATTTTGCAGCACTTGGCGCAAACGGTTGAGAACTCTGCGATGGCGGCTTCTCATGGCGTGTGCTGTGGTGCTGCCGGCAGTCTGGCGACCCTGCATCCCGCGGCTGCCGCGCGCATGGGCGCGACCCGCCGTGGTGCGGCCACGGTGCCTGTTGTGGCCGGTGACGTGCGCTGTCTGACGCATCTCGCGGGCAGCGCGGGTGAGGGTGGCGAGCAATTATTTGGTTTGGCGGAGTTCCTCCTGCACTACTTTGAGGTAGAGGGCCGAGCAACATGAGCGAGGCCGGCGTGCTGGGCCCTTTTCGGCTAACCCCGGCGGGCACCCTCGTGTTGGAGGATCCCGTAGACCTGCTGGGTTATCAGCGTGACTGCTCCTCCTTGCCAGCGGGCCGGGCGGAA
This sequence comes from uncultured Gammaproteobacteria bacterium, assembly GCA_903866355.1. Classification (GTDB taxonomy): domain Bacteria; phylum Pseudomonadota; class Gammaproteobacteria. Next base: position 723 of record CAIPNE010000181.1, on the reverse strand, counting down.
CGCGTACTGCGCCCGAGTGATGCGGCGGCGGTGGGCGAGATTCTGCGCACGGCCGCGGCCGACGGCGTGCCGGTCACCGTGCGCGGTGGCGGCACGATGTACGCCGGTGGTGCCATCCCGGCTGCGGGAGGCTGGGTGTTGGACTTGTCCGGACTCGACCGCATTCTCGACATTGATTTAGACGCCGGGGTGGTGGTGGTAGAACCGGGGGTACGTTTTGGCGCGCTGGCCGCCGCGCTCGCGCCCCACGGTATGACCATCGGCATTATTCCTTTGACCGCGCCCGCCGCCAGCATTGGCGGTGCGGCCTCCGCGCACGCGCTGGGCACAGGCTCTGCGCGTTTTCAGAGTTTTGCCGACGAAGTGGTCGGCATCGAGGTCGTCCTGAGTGATGGTCAGCGATTACGAACCGGCAGCGGCGCCGGGCGCACCGGTAAGTTTTTTCACCGCTATGGCATCGGACCCGATTTGACGGGGCTGTTCTTGGGTGGCGATGGCACTTTCGGCGTGATCACGGCCATTGCGCTGTGGCTGCATCCGCTGCCGGCCTGTCGATCGACCACCAGTTATGGGTTTCCGGCGGTCGCGGCGGCCACGGCTTTTTTGCTGGAAATGCAGCGCAGCGAGCGTCTGCGCAATGTGTGGTATGCGAGTGGTTATGAAAGCGCGACCATTCGGGGGCGCATCGCCGCCGCCCGTCCGGGGATCGACGTCAGCACCTTG